>DATAGR010000788.1:0-10057 GCA_036263575.1 Aquihabitans sp.
GGGCCAGACGTTCACCGTCCGCCAGGCCGGCATGGCCGTCAACGAGGCCGACAGCGCGATCGACCTCTCGGTCCAGCCCGCCGACGTGCACCTCTTCGACCCCGACACCACCGAGCGCCTCACGTGAGCGAGCTCGCCTCCGACGACCTCGCGCCGCCGCCGCGGCGCCGCAGCGGCGGTCGGCGTCGTCGCTACGACCTGCGGGAGATCGGCCTCGCCGTCCTGTTCCTGCTGCCGTCGCTCGCGGTGTTCATCGCCTTCTTCTACCTGCCGTTCGTGCGCCTCCTCGGGTGGGGCACCTACGAGTCGGTCCGAGGCGGCCAGTCGTACCGCTCCGTCGGCCTCGACCAGTACCGCGAGGTCCTGAGCGGCAGCGACTTCCAAGACGGGCTCTGGCACAGCTTCCTCTACGTGCTGCTGACCGTGCCGGTCGGGCTCGTCCTCGGCACCATGCTCGCCATCGCCGCGCACCGCAGGCTCAAGGGCATCAAGGTCTTCCAGGCGATCTTCTCGTCGACGCTCGCCAGCTCGGTCGCCGTCTCGTCGGTGATCTTCTTCTACCTGCTCAACCCGAACATCGGCGTGTTCCGGGTCAGCTGGGCCGGCGACCCCGACCGCTCGCTGCTCGCCGCCGCCGTGCCGTCGATGTGGCAGAACCTCGGCCTCGCCTTCGTCATCGTGCTGGCCGGCCTGCAAGCGGTGCCCGACGAGGTGGTCGAGGCCGCCACCCTCGACGGCTACGGCCCGTGGCGGCGCCTCACCCGCATCACGCTGCCGCTCATCTCGCCGGTGCTCCTCTTCCTGCTGGTGATCCTCGTCATCTTCGGCTTCCAGGCCTTTGCCCAGATCGAGATCATCACCAAGGGCGGGCCGTCGGAGTCGTCGGAGACGCTGGTCTTCAAGATCTTCCAGCTCTCACAGGACTACGGCCAGGGCGCCGTGCTGTCCGTGGGGCTGTTCCTCGTGACGCTGGTCGTCACCGCGCTGCAGTTCTTCATCCTGGAGCGGAGGGTCCACTATGGCGACGAGTGAGCTCGCACCCGTGGGTGCCGAGGTCGAGGCGTCGAGCGGCCTGGCGGCCGGCGGGGTCGTGGGTCGCTCGAGCGCCCGCCGCACCTGGGGCATCGTCGGCCAGTACCTCGTCCTCGTGCTCCTGGCCCTCATCGTGCTCGGGCCCCTGCTGCTGACCGTGCGCCAGGCGCTCACCCCGCCGTTCCAGTGGGTCAACGAGGGCCGCCCGCCGTACCCGGTGCGGGTGGACTGGAAGGACCGCACGTGGTGGAGCGGCGGCCTGCTCTCCGTCGTCGTCCGCACCGCGGTCGTGGCCCTCCTCTTCGCGTGGCTCCAGCGCGTCGCCGGCGGCTTCTCGTGGCGTCGCTGGCGCGACCTGCTCGACCCGTCGCGCCTCGTGGCCGTGGTGGGCGGCACGATCGTCCTCGGGCTCGGCACCAGCGCGGTGTTCGCCTCGCTGCACGACGCCGACGGCCGCTCGCTCCTGCTCGCCGTCCTCGCCATGGCCGCGGTGGCGGCCACCCAGGTCTGGGGGTTCCTCGACCACGGCCGCCGGCGGGCGCCGGTGGCGGCGATCCAGGCCGTCGCGGTCGGGTTCCTGCTCACGGGCGCGGCCATCGTGTTCGTCGGGCCCGAGGTGTGGACCACCTCCTGGAGCCGCTACGAGCTCGGCCCGGCCATGTGGCGCAGCCTGGTGATGGCCGTGATCATCACCGTGGCGCAGGTGGTGACCTCGATCATGGCCGCCTACGCGTTCGTGTTCCTGCGCTTCCCGTTCAAGCGGATCCTCTTCGCGCTGTTCATGGCCACGCTGCTGCTGCCGCTCGAGGTCACGCTCGTGGGCAACATCGCCACCATCCGCGAGCTGGAGTGGACCAACACGCTCCAGGCCCTGGTGCTGCCCTTCGGCGCCACCGCCCTCGGCACGTTCCTCATCCGCCAGGGCTTCCGGGGCCTGCCGTCGGAGATCCAGGACGCCACCCGCCTCGACGGCTACGGCCACGTGTCGTTCCTCGTGAAGTTCGCGGTGCCGCTGACCCGTCCGGTGATCGCCTCCTTCACCGTCATCTCGGCCCTCGGCGCCTGGAACCAGTACCTCTGGCCCCGAGCCGTCATCGACCAGAACCAGTTCAACACCCTCCAGATCCAGCTGCGGTCCGTAGCCGCCGGCGAGGTCGCCAACGCCAACCAGGCCATCGCCGCCGCCCTCGTGGCCGCGGTCCCCGTGGCCATCCTGCTGGTGGCCTTCCAACGACAGATCATCCGTGGCCTCACCGCCGGTGCGGTCAAGTGAACCCGAGCGAGAGAGCACCCATGTCGCCCAACCCGACGCCCCCTGGCACCGCGCCCGACACCGGCACGACGCCCACCAGCACGACCCCCACCAGCACGACCCCCGCCAGCACGACCACCACCCTCAGGCACCGGACCCGCCCGATCCGGTCCGGGCGGGCGCCGCGCCGCCTCGGCGCGGTGGTGGCCGTGGCCGGGCTCCTGCTCGCGGCGTGCGGCTCGCCGCCCAGCTCGGGCGGCGGCGGGGGCGGGCGCGACGCCGAGGGCGCCGCCGCCGACGAGCTCCCGCCGTGCCCGCTCGACGCGCTCGAGGAGGCGTCGGAGCCGGTGCAGGTGAAGCTCTGGTTCGGCGGCCTGGTCGACCCGCCCGTGAGCGTCCTCGAGGGCATGGTGAAGGCCTTCAACGAGAGCCAGGACAAGGTGGTGGTGTCGGCCGACAACCAGGGCAACGCCTACTCGGAGGTGATGCGGAAGTACCAGGGGGCCTCGGCCACGCCGAGCCAGCTCCCGAACCTCATCTACCTCGAGGACACCTCGCTCGGCGAGATGGTGGACAAGGGCCAGGTCCTCCCGGCCCAGTCCTGCATGGAGGCCGACGACTACGACCTCACCCAGATCACGCCCGCAGCCCGGGCCTCGTACGAGGTCGACGACGTGCTGTACCCCGGCTACATGAACGTGTCGACGCCGGTCGTCTACTTCAACAAGCTCCACTTCGAGAAGGCCGGGCTCGACCCGAACGACCCGCCCGAGACGCTCGCCGAGGTCGAGGAGTACGCCCAGAAGATCAAGGACGCCGGCGTGGCGCCCAAGCCCATGGCGTTCCTCGCCAACGAGTGGTTCCTCAACTCGTGGATCGCCGGCGTCGGCCAGGACACCGTCGACAACGACAACGGGCGCTCGGCGGTGCCGACCGAGGCGACGTTCGACACCGAGCCGGTGCAGGGCGCGCTGACCCAGCTCGCCGACATGAACGCCGCCGGCCTGCTCAACCCGTTCCCGGTCACCGACGGCAGCATCGACCACTACCTCTCCCTCGTGACCGAGCAGAGCTCGATGCTGATCGAGACCTCGACGGCCTCGGGCACCATCGCCGAGGTCCTCGGCGGCGACCTGACCGCCGAGGAGGCGGGCATCGACTTCGACGCCGGCGCCATCGACGCCACCAAGGTCGTGCCGGGCTCGGGCAAGTTCCCCGGCATCGAGGCGCCCGGCAAGGTCTACGCCTCCGGTGGCGCGTTCTACATCCTCAACGAGGGTTCGCCGGCCCAGCAGGCGGGGGCGTGGAAGTTCCTCCGGTTCATGTTGGAGGACGAGAACGCCAAGACGTGGCACGTCGAGGGCGGCTACCTCCCGGTGGTGAAGGCCGTAGTGGACGATCCCGACGTCCGGGAGTTCCAGGACACGGCCCTCGACGGCCTCCTGCTGAAGCCCGCCGTGGAGCAGCTGGCCGCCGCCGACCCCGACCAGGCCGGTCCCCTGATCGGCCCGTACGTCGAGTTCCAGGGCGAGATGCGCAACGCGCTCGAGGGCGTGCTCTTCAGCGGGGCCGACCCGAAGGCTGCGGTCAGCGAGGCCCAGGAGAACGTGACGAGCCTGCTACAGGAGTACAACGGCGAGTGACGGGCCCGGGGCGGCCCGGGGGCGGCCATGATGGGCCGATGCGCGTCGTGGCCGTCACCGGGCTCAAGGGAGGGGTCGGCAAGACCTCGACCGCGGTGAACCTGGCGGCGCTCGCCGCCGCCGAGGGCCACCGCACGTTGCTGTGGGACCTCGACCCGCAGGGCGCCGCCACCTTCTGCCTCGCCCTGAAGCCCAAGCTCCGCGGCGGTGCCTCGCGCCTCATCCGAGGCGGTCGGGGCGGGCTCCAGGGCGTGGCCCGGGCCAGCACCATCGAGCGCCTCGACGTGGTCCCGGCGGATTCGTCGGTGCGCGAGATCGACCAGGTCCTGTCGGTCAGCGGCAAGCCGGCCAAGCCGATCCGTCGCCTGCTCGCCGGCACCAAGGACCACGCCGACGTGGTGATCCTCGACTGCCCGCCCGGCCTCTCGGCGGTGGTGGAGGCGGTGGCCTCGGTGGCCGACGTGCTGCTGGTGCCGGTGGTCCCCGAGCCGCTGCCGTTCCGCGCCCTCGCCCGCTTCAGCGAGTTCCTGGCCGACACCCGCACCGCCTCGCCGAAGATCGTCGCCCCCTTCATCTCGATGATCGACCGGCGCAAGCCCCTGCACCGGCGGGTGGAGGCCGAGATCCGGGCCAAGGGCGGCTTCCTGGGCGCGGCGATCCCCGAGTCGTCGGCCGTGGCGCGCATGGGCGAGGAGCAGGTGCCGGTGGTGCTGAGCGCCCCGAACAGCCTGGCCGCCGCCGAGTACCGCAAGCTCTGGGCCGAGGCCACCGAGCGCGCCGGCGTCTGAGCCGCGGTCACCACCACGCCGGCGGCGCCACGGTGATGAGGGCGTCGAGCACCTCGCCGCCGAGGCGCCGGGGGAGGGCGTCGAGGACGGCCTCCAGCACCGGCTCGGCCGGCGGCTGGTGGCGCTGGACCCAGCGGGAGAACGAGCCGTCGTCGAACCAGCGGGCGGGTGGGAGGTCGGTGCCGCCCGGGTGCGTGGCGACGGGCGGGCGCGGATCGGGCGCCCACAGCCGCCGGAGCCGGGTCCAGCTCGAGGTCAGCTCCAGGGCCTCGGCCTCGACGGCGAGCAGGGCGCCCGGCAGCGCGGGACCCGGGGGGTGCAACGGGTGGCGGTGGGCGAGCTCCGCCCAGGTGGGCGCCCGCCCGGGGGCGGCGAGCACGGCGCCGGCCACGGCGTCGAGCCACGCGCCTTCCGCCCACCGCGCCAGGCGGTCGGCGGGCGGTGGCGTGGGCCGGCCGAGGGCGCGCGCCAGCGCGTCGGCCACCCACCCGGACGGCGCCTCGGTGAGGACCTGGGGCAGCCCGGCGACCGGGGCCAGGACCGAGGCGAACCCGCCGTGGCGGTCGGCGACGACGGTGACCCGCACCGGCCCGACGAGCGAGGGGTGGCCGGGGAGCTCGTGGCGGTGGTCGGCCCCCGCCGGTCGGCCGGCCCGTCCGCCGGTGACCAGGCCGACCGCGAGGCACGACGGTGCCGCGAGGTGGCCGACGAGCGGGTCGGCCGGGTGGTCGACCTCCGGCGGCACGGACCACGTGCCGAGCGCGAGCCGGCCGGCCCGCTCGTGGAGCTCGACGAGGCGGGGGCCGGGCGCCGCCGCGCAGGCGTGGTGGACGAGCTCGGCGAGCGCGCCGAGGGCGGGGACCGCCGGCGGGGCCGGCGGGGGCGAGGGGACCACGGAGGACCTCCGGAGCTGGTGGTGCATCCGGCCGCCCGGGCCCCGAGGGGCGAGGGGACGGCGATCCTCGTGGGGGGAGTCTGCCCGGAGGGGGTGACGGGGAGGCGGCGGGGCCGCCTCGGCTCAGAGGCCGGCGACGGCGGGGCGCAGGGGCCGGGCGTCCTGGCGGGCCCGGCGCTCGAGGCGCTCGGCGGCGACCGACACCGGCCGGGCGTCCTGGGGGTCGAGCCGGTCGATCAGGCGGAGGGCGCCGGCCCAGCGACGCTCGGCGAGGACCCGGGCCAGTCGGGCGTCGCTGGCGGCGTGGGCGTGCAGGGCCTCGTTGGCGAGGTCGCACGCCCGGGCTGCGGCGGGGACCTGGCCCCCGACGCCGAGCAGGCGCCCGAGCGCCCGCAGCGAGCCGCGCCCCGACGGCTGGCCGGCACCCCCGTAGAGGCGGAAGGTGTCGAGGTGGGCGTGGGGGCCCCACGCGGCCCGGTAGGCGCCGCCGTGGCCGGGGAGCGGCGTGCGCCCAAAGGTCAGGCGCCGGTCGAGGCAGAGGTGCAGCTGCAGCTCGATGCCGAGGAGCCGGGCCCGGTCGGCGATGAAGGGCAGGTCGAAGGTCGCGCCGTTGAACGTGGCCAGCACGCCGGCCGGCAGGGCGGCGAGGCGCTGGTCGAGGGCCCGGAGCAGGCCGGCCTCGTCGCCGATGAAGACCTCGTCGAACGTGCGACCCGACAGCGCGACCGTGCGCACCGAGGCGACCGCGGGGTCGAGGCCGTCACGGGTGGTGTCGGTCTCGATGTCGAGCCCGTAGATCTGTGGTGGTCGCTGCCCCATCCGTCCTCCCGGACGACTCCGTCCCCTGTGGGCAAAAGGTTACGGAGGTGGCGCGCGCGGGTGGTGGATGCCTCACGCGGCGCGCGAGCCGGCGCAGAACCGCAGGTCAGGACCGGTGGGCGCCGGCTGGGATCAGCGCTCTTCCTTGAAGATCACGTGCTGGCGGATCTTGGGGTCGTACTTCTTGATCTCGATGCGCTCGCGCGTGTTCGTCTTGCTCTTGCGCGTGACGTACGTGTACCCCGTGCCCGCGGTGGACTTCAGCTTGATGATCGGACGCTTGTCGCTCTTAGCCATCGTTCTGCTACTTCCCGGAGGTGGCGGAGGCAGCGAGCCGGGCCGGGACCGTGCTCCTGCGGACGGGTCATCGTAGGGGCAGACGGCCCCCGTCGCCCAACTCCGGCCGCGGGAACCCCGTCGCCGGTCCGGGCGACTACCCCCGCATGCGCTGCGACCCGTGTCGAGAAGCCGTCTCCGCCCGCCTCGACGGTGAGGACCCGGGCGTCCCCGACGACCTGGTGGATCGCCACCTCGCCGGGTGCGCGCCGTGCCGGTCGTTCGCCGCGACCGGGGCTCACGGCCGCCGCCACCTCGCCGTGCGGCCCGCCGACCCCGTGCCCGACCTGACCGCGTCGATCCTGGCGCGCGCTGCCGCACCGGCGGGCGACGGTGCCCACTGGACCCGCTGGGCCCTGCTGATCGTCGCCCTCACCCAGCTGGCGATCGCGCTGCCGCCCATGCTGCTGGGCCGCGACGCCGACACCACGGTGCACGTGGCCCGCGAGCTCGGCGCCTGGGACCTGGCCCTCGCCGCCGCGCTCCTGCTGGTGGTCGTCCGCCCGTCGCGAGCGGTCGGGCTGCTGCCCTTCGCCGCCGCCCTGGCGGTCGCGCTGGCCGCCGGGGCCGTGGTCGACGTCGCCAGCGGTCGGGCCGGCCTCGCCGCCGAGGCCCAGCACCTGCTCGAGCTGGCCGGCCTGGCGCTGCTCTGGGCCACCGCCCGCCGCCCGGCCGACCCCACGCCGCTGCTTGGCGGCCTGCGCCGGGCCCGCCCGGGCCTCGTCGCCTGATGCGGGTCACCGTCCGCCTCCTCGGCGCGCTCCTCGCGGCGCTCGCCCTCGCCCTCGTGCCGGCGGGGCCGGCGTCGGCGCACGCCGAGCTCTCGACCTCCGACCCGGCCGACGGCTCGGTGGTCGACGTCGCGCCGTCCGAGGTGACGATCCGCTTCACCGAGGGCGTCAGCGTCCGGCCCGACGGCGTGCGGGTCCTCGACGGCGACGGGGACCGCGTCGACGCCGGCACCGCGACGGCGTCGGGCGACACCGTCGTCGCGCCGCTCGACGGTGCGCTGCCGGACGGCGGGTACGTGGTCGCCTGGCGCATCGTCTCCGCCGACGGCCACCCCGTCCGGGGTGCGTTCACCTTCTCGGTGGGGCAGCAGACCGACATCAGCAGCGGTGTGGTCGACGAGGCCTTCGGCGACAGCGCCGACGGCCGCGACGACCTCGTGGCCAGCGTGCTGCGCGCCGTCGCCTACCTCGGCATCCTCGGCGCGACCGGGCTCGTGCTGGTGGGCGCAGCCGTGCGCCGTCCCGACGAGCCCGCGCCGGTCGGGCGGGTCGCCACCGCCCTGGCCGGCGTGGCCCTGGTGGCGGTGCTCGCCCAGGTGCCCGTGCAGGCGTCGCTGGTCACCGGTCGGGGCTGGGGCTCGGTCACGGAGGAGGGCGTCCTCGCCCTGGCCCTGGCCGACGGCGTCGGCTGGTCGATCGGGCTGACGGTGGCCGGCCTGGTCGCCCTGCTGGTGACGGCGGGCCTGCCCTTCACCGGACCGGCGCGCGCCCTGGCGATCGGCGGGTCCGTGCTGGCGCCCCTGGGGTTGGTCGTCACCGGCCACACCCGGACCATGTCCCCGGCCGCGGTCGGCTTCGCCGCCGACGGTGCCCACGTGCTGGCCGGCGCCGTGTGGTTCGGCGGGCTGTTCGCCCTGCTCGTCGCCGTGCGCCGGCGACGGGCGCAGGGCGACGTCCGGGGGGCCGGCGAGGCCGTCGCCCGCTTCAGCGGCTGGGCCGGGCTCACGGCCGCCGCCGTCGCCGTGTCCGGGACCACGCTCGCCTGGATCGAGGTCGGCGGCCTCGAGGCGCTGACGACCACCACCTACGGGCGTCTGCTGATGGCGAAGGTCGGCCTGGTCGCGCTCGTCGCTGCGGGGGCGGCCTGGAACCGCTTCCGCCTGGTCCCCGCCATCTCGGGCGACCGGGACGGCGACGGCTCGGCCGATCCGGCGTGGGGCGCCCTGTCGGGCGTGGTGCGCTTCGAGCTGGTCGCCCTCGTGGCCGTGCTCGCCCTCACCAGCGTGCTCGCCAACGAGACGCCGGCGCGATCCGCGGTGGCCGCCGGCACCCAGACGGCGAGCGCGCCACTGGGGGAGGGGACGGTGGAGGTCGTCGTCGACCCCGCCCGCCCCGGCCGCAACGACGTCCACGCCTACCTGCTCGACGCCGACGGCGGCCCCGACGACCGCTTCGAGGACGCCCGCTTCGAGCTGGCCCTGCCGGCGCAGGACCTGGGGCCGTTCGAGCGCGAGCCGGTGCGGGCCGGACCCGGTCACTTCCAGCTGGTGGGCACCGACCTCGACCTCGCCGGCGAGTGGGCGCTCACCGTCACCGTGCAGCCCGACCGGTTCACCGAGCAGACGGCGACCGTTCGGTTCCGCATCCGCTGAGCCCGGTCAGCCCATCGGGTCGTCGAGGAGGCTGGTGACGAGGGCGGCGACCGCCGAGCGCTCGGAGCGGGTGAAGGTCACGTGGGCGAAGAGCGGGTGGCCCTTCATGGCGTCGATGACCGACGCGATGCCGTCGTGGCGCCCGACCCGGAGGTTGTCGCGCTGGGCGACGTCGTGGGTCAGCACGACCCGACTGCCCTCGCCGAGGCGGCTCAGCGCCGTGAGCAGCACGCCCTTCTCCAGGTTCTGGGCCTCGTCGATGATCACGAACGTGTCGGTCAGGCTGCGGCCCCGGATGTGGGTGAGCGGCAGCACCTCGAGCAGGTTGCGGGCCAGGACCTCCTCGATCACCTCGGGCCCGGCGATCGACTCGAGGGCGTCGTGCACCGCCGCCGCCCACGGCCCCATCTTCTCGTCCTTGTCGCCCGGGAGGAAGCCGAGCTCCTGGCCACCGACCGCGAACAGCGGGCGGAAGACGAGGATGCGCTTGTGGGTGCCGCGCTCGAGCACCGCGTCGAGGCCGGCGGCCAGGGCCAGCACGCTCTTGCCGGTGCCGGCGTTCCCGCCGAGGCTGACGATGCCGACCGTCGGGTCGGCGAGGATGTCCATGGCGATGCGCTGCTCGGCGCTGCGGCCGGCGACGTCGAAGAGCGTCTGCTCGCCCCGGACCAGGTGGATCGCCTTGTCGGCGCGGACCCGACCCAGGGCGGACTGGCTGCCGGCGCGCAGGGCGACCCCGGCGTTCACCGGGAGGTCCCGGGCCTCGGCGATGTCGAGGACCCGCTCGGTGAACAGCTCGTCGATGTCGTCGGGCTCGACCTGCAGGTCGACGAACCCCGTCCACGACGAGTCGGCCGCCTGCTCGTTGCGGTACTGCTCGGCCTCGAGGCCGACGATGCTCGCCTTCAG
>DATAGR010000789.1:0-6655 GCA_036263575.1 Aquihabitans sp.
TCGGCCGTCGTCGAGGAGGTCGAGGCCCGACCCGCGCGTCGCGAAGGGGCGGCCGTCCGCGCCGACGACCCCCACGATGAGCCCGCACCCGTCCTCGATCAGCGCCTGCACGTCTGCGGCGTCCACGCCGGTCCTCCCGAGCCAGGTGAGCGACTTCTTAGCAACAGGTTACGAGCCTTTCAGGAGCACGGCCGCGCCGGCTCCCGCACGATCGAGGTGCACGACGCGCCGCCGATCCCCGGCGGGCGAAATCCAACCAGGAGCCCACGATGACCACCCTCGAGACCACCCCCCTCGCCATCTCGTCCATCCCGACCGTCGCCGTCGACCTCTACCGCGACATCCACAAGGCCATCCGGGTCGACCTGTTCGCCCTGACCGCCTCGGCGGCTCGCACCGACCCCGCTGACTGCGCGGCCCGGGCCGACCTGGCCCTGCGGGTGAGGGCCTCCATGGACTTCCTCGAGGTCCACGCCGAGCACGAGGACACCGCCATCGGCCCGGTGCTCGTCGAGCACCTGCCGCAGCTGGCCGAGCGCATCGAGGTCGACCACGTGGCCTTCGAGGGCCGCGGCTCGTACCTCGCCGACCTGGCCCAGGCCGTCGTCGAGGCCGAGGGCGCGGATCGGCGGCCGCTGCTGCACCACCTGTACCTCGACCTGGCCGGGTTCACCAGCACCTACCTGGCCCACCAGGACGTCGAGGAGCGCGAGCTCATGCCGGCGCTCGAGGCCGCCGTCGGACCGGAGCAGGTCCTGGCCATCCACGGCCAGATCCTCGCCAGCATCCCGCCGGACCAGATGGCGACGTCGCTCGCCATGATGCTGCCGGCCATGAACCTCGACGACCGCACCGAGATGCTGGGCGGCATGCGCGCCCAGGCCCCGGCCGAGGTGTTCGCCGGCGTGTGGGGCCTCGCCGGTGCCGTGCTCGAGCCGGCGGACCACGACGCCCTCGCCCGCCGGCTGGGCCTCTCCTGAGCCCGCTGCGCCGAGCAGGCCGCTACTTGATCGCGGTGGGCGCCACCATGCCCCCGAGCCCGCCGGTGAGCGGGATGGGGGTGGCGGTCAGGAGGACGTCGTGCTGGCCGTCGTCGCCGCAGTGGGCGGCGAGGTCGTCGAGGTGCCACAGCTGGCCCTGGGCCAGGCCGAGGTCGCGCAGGTGGATCATGTGCACCGGGAGCAGCACCTCCGGGTCCTCCCCGGGGAAGCACTCGAACACCAGCGTGTCGGTGGCCACCCCGGCGACGTCGTGGTCGCGGATCCACTCGATGGACCGGGTGGACAGGCCCGGCGACACCTCCCGGTAGCGGTCCCGCTCGCCGATGCGCAGGAAGTGCATGTGGCCGGTCCGCACCATCACGAGGTCGCCGGGCTGCACCACCACCCCGGCGGCCGACGCAGCCCGGTCGAGGTCCTCGCCGGTGATGGGGTAGCCGTCGTCGAAGTGGTCGACGCCGTGGAGCCGGGCGATGTCCAGCAGGAGCCCCCGGCTGGCGACCGGCCCGAAGGCGTCGATGCCGAGCTCGGCGGCCCCCGCCTCGGTCACGACCGAGTCGGGGACGCCGTTGTAGAGCCGGTGGCCGTACCCGACGTGGGCCAGGGCGTCCCAGTGGGTGGCGGCCTGCACGCCCATCGCCACCCGGTCGTCGCTCGTGCAGAAGCCCTCGGCGTCGCCGGTGTAGGCGACGTTGACGGCGATCATCTCCCGTGCCGGGTTGTCGCGGCCCGGGATGCCCCCGGTCTGCGGGCCCTCGGGCCCGAACGGGATGGCGAGGGAGAAGACCTCGCCCTGGCGGACGGCGGCGGCGCCCCGCAGGACAGCGTCGGCGTCGATCAGGTTGAGCGTGCCCCGGCGGTCGTCGGGCCCCCACCGACCCTCGTTCGACACGCGCGCCGCCAGGTCGAGCAGGTGCTGGGGCAGGGCGGCCACGACGCCTCCTAGGTCGGTTCGGCGAACGCCGGCGGCACGGCCTCGGGCGGTGCTGCGGCCGGCGAGGCGGCGATCGCCGGCGTGGGGCCGGGGTCGATCCCGTACTGGGCGGCGAGGTGGAGGGCCACGACGTCGCCGACGAGGGCGAGGTCGAGGAGCTGGGCCAGCCGGCCCTCGCCGGCGGCGGAGATCGACACGATGCTGGCCATGACCTCGTCGGTCCAGGACTCGACGGTGGTGAACTGCTCGGCGACCTCCGGAGCCTCGTCGTCGTGGCGGAGGAGCACGAGCGACAGGACCTGCCGAGTGACGTCGCCGTGCTGGCCCCAGCCGGCGATCTCGCCGTGGACGACGTCGGGCAGCTCGCCGGTCCAGGCCGGCGTCTTGGCGCTCTGGTTGAGCTGCACCTTCCAGCGCGCCGCGGCCACCCCGCCGAGGGTGCCGCCGCCGTAGACGATCGGCATGGTGCCGGCGAGCGTGCGGGCCACCGTCGTGGCCAGGTTGTCGTCAGTGGCGAGCTCGTCGCGGCGCACCCGCAGCTGGGCGATCGCCGCCGCGATCCACTCGCGAGAGCCGGGGAAGAAGCCGAGCGCGTCGAACGCCTTCAGCACCGGCACGGCCAGCGCGCCGATGCGAGCGCGCGTGGGCACCGGGGTCGACGCCGCCGGGAGGAAGACGGTGGGTGCCTCATGGGCGTCGGCCAGGGCGCCGAGCTGGCCACCGCTGGTGACGGCGAAGAGGCGGCCACCGGCCTCGACGCACGTGGTCGCGGCCGAGACGGCCTCGGGCGAGTCGCCCGACGCCGAGATGGCGACCACCAGGGTGCTGGCGTCGACGAACGACGGCGGCTCGAACCCCTTGTGCACCACGAGCGGCACCGGCATGAACGGCCCGGCCACCGCGGCGAGCAGGTCGCCGACCCAGCCGGCGGCGCCGGTGCCGACGACGAGCACGTTGGCGACCTCGTCGTGGCCCGGCAGGGGCCCGGTGACGCTCAGCGACCGGCTGGCCGCCGCCATCTGCTCCGGGAGGTCGAGGAGGGCGTCGCGCAGGCCGAGCGAGTCGGGCACGTCGGCCTAGTTGCCGAGGGTGGCGGGGACGCCGTCGGCCTCGGCCTTGGCGAGGAGCCGCTCGTGCTCGGCGTCGTCGACCGTCGTGGCCTCCTCGACGAGCATCACCGGGATGTCGTCGCGGATCTCGTAGCGCCGCTTGAGCCGCGGGTTGTAGAGGGCGTGCTCCGACTCGAAGTAGAGCAGCGAGCCCTTGTCGTCGGGGCAGGCGAGGATCTCGAGGAGCTTCGGGTCGAGGGCCATGGTTCGTCTATCCCTTGGTGATGTGGTGCAGGAGCTCGGAGGTGTGGGTGTCGCACTCGTCGCGCGTGCGGGCCTCGAGGTTGAGCCGCAGGAGGGGCTCGGTGTTCGAGGGCCGGAGGTTGAACCACCAGTCGCCGAGGTCGACGGTGAGGCCGTCGAGGCGGTCCTGCGTCGCCTCCGGGTGGAGCTCCGCGTAGGTGGCGGCCACGGCCTCGATGACCTCGTGGGGGTCCTGGACCTGGGTGTTGATCTCGCCCGAGTCGGCGTAGCGGTCGAACGGCCGGCGGACCACCGACATCGGCTCGGTGCCGGCGCAGAGCCGCTCGAGGACGAGCATGGCGGCGATCAGCCCGGAGTCGGCCCGGTAGTTGTCGCGGAAGTAGTAGTGCGCCGAGTGCTCGCCCCCGAAGGCGGCGCCGGAGCTGGCCATCTCGGACTTGATGTAGGAGTGGCCGACCTTGGTCCGCACCGGCGTGCCGCCGTGCTCGCGCACGACCTCGGGCACGGCCTTCGAGCAGATCAGGTTGTGGAGGATGGTGGCGCCGGGCTCCTTCTCGAGCACGCCCACCGCGACGAGGGCGGTGGTGGCCGACCCGGACAGGCCGTTGCCGAGCTCGTCCACCACGAAGACCCGGTCGGCGTCGCCGTCGAAGGCGAAGCCGACGTCGGCGCCGACCTCGCGCACCCGGGCGCACAGGTCGCGCTGGTTCTCGGGCTGGATCGGGTCGGCCGGGTGGTTCGGGAACGTGCCGTCGAGCTCGGGGTACAGGATCTCGAGGTCGAACGGGAGGGCCTCGAACACGGCGGGCACGACGAGGCCGCCCATGCCGTTCGCGGTGTCGGCCACGATCTTGAGCGGGCGGAACGCCGAGACGTCGACGAACGAGCGCACGTGGTCGGCGAAGGCGCCCAGGAGGTCGAGCGTGCTCGACGACCCCGGCGTGGCCACGGCCGGCACGCCGGCGACGGCCAGCTCCTTGACCCGCACCAGCCCGGTGTCGGCCCCGACGGGGCGGGCGCCGGCCAGGCAGAACTTGATGCCGTTGTACTGGGCGGGGTTGTGCGAGGCGGTGAACATGGCGCCCGGCGCGCCCCGGGATCCCGAGGCGAAGTAGACCAGGTCGGTCGACGCCAGCCCGAGGTCGACGACGTCGACCCCCTGCGAGCGGACGCCCTCGCTGAAGGCGGCGGCGAGGTCGACGCCCGACGGCCGCATGTCCCGTGCGACCAGGATCTCCGGGACGTCGCCGCCCTCGTCGAGGGCGAAGCGGGCGAAGGCGGCGCCGATGGCGTGGCAGCCCTCCGGATCGATCTGGTCCGGGACCGTCCCACGGATGTCGTAGGCCTTGAAGATGGCGTCGAGGTCTGCCATGGCGTCGGAGACCCTAGTGCGCCTCGGGCGCACGCCCGGGCGACAGGTGGTCGAGCTCCCCGGGTGCGAGGTCGTACGTGCCGGCGGTCGCCGAGCGGCGGATCTGCACCAGGTCGACGAGCATCCGGGTGGCGTCGCGGGCGACGTTGACGGTGGAGCGGTCGGAGTTCTCCACCTCCACCGGCACCTCGGCGAGCGAGAAGCCGTAGCGCTCGGTGAGCAGGTAGAGCTCCACGTCGAAGGCGAAGCCGTCGACCCGGCCGCGACGGAACAGGACGTGCGCGATGTCGGAGCGGAACGCCTTCAGGCCGCACTGGGTGTCCTGGTGGCGGCCGACGAGCACGACGCGCGTGCAGGCGTTGATGACGCGCCCCCCGACCTCGCGCAGCCAGCGGGCGCGGACGACGGTGGTGGTGTCGCGGTGGTGGCGGCTGCCGACCACGACGTCCCAGCCCTCCTCCACCCGCTCGAGCAGGCGGGCGAGCTGGGCCGGCGCGTAGGCGAGGTCGGCGTCGGTGAAGGCGATGGTGCGCCCGGTGGCGGCCAGCACGCCGGCGCGCACGGCGGCGCCCTTGCCCCGGTTGGCGGGCTGGGTGAGCACCTGGTCGGCGCCGGCCTCGCGCGCCGCGGCCGACGTGGCGTCGGCGGAGCCGTCGTCGACCACCACCAGCTCGAGGTCGTGGTCGACCAGCGGACCGAGCTCGGCGCGGATGCGACGGATCGTGTCGCCGATCCGCGCCTCCTCCTCGTAGGCAGGCACCACCACGGTCAGTCGGGCCGACCCCGGCGCGACGGGACGTGGGTGGCGCTCGCCCAGCTGCCGGCGCACCTGCGCCGTGCTCGTTCGACGCGACAACTACGGGGTCCCGGCCTGCGGCGGCTCGGCGGGCCCGTCCGGGCGAGGGGGCGCGACGTCGGCGACCGGGCCCGTGGGCGGTCCCTCGTCGGTGCCCTGGTCGTCCACACCGTGATCGTGCACCCCGTGATCGTCGGCCGGAGGGCCCTGATCCGTGAGGACCACCGGCGCCTCGCCTCGGGGCTCGCGGTCCGGCTTCGGGCGGATGGTGACGGCGCGGTCGAGCCAGGCCGACACGCGGCCCGGGGCGTAGGGCGCCACCTGGACGGGCGGACGGCGGGCCAGCACCACGAGCCCGACCAGGCCGAGCAGCGTGAGGCCGGCGCCGAGCAGGTCGACGGGCGTGCGCCCGTAGGTGAGGGTGACCCGCTCCCCCGTCGGCACCACGACCATGAGGTTCGGCGTGACCCGGTACGGGCCCTCGGCCCCCTCCACCTCCCAGTTCGGGAAGTACGACGCCCGCACCAGCACCGGCACGCCGGGCTCGGACACCTCGAACGAGATCTGGTCGGTGGTCTGGCTGATGTTCGTGACCTCGACGGCCGGCAGCTCGGTGCGAGGCGCGTCGGCCACCTGGTCCATGGGCCCGGTGAGGCCGAGCTGCTCGCGCGCGTAGCGCACGACGTCGCGCTCGTCCTCCGGCACCGCATCGAGGTCGATGCGCGCCCACGACTCGGGGCCCTCGGCCGCGAGGGGCACGTCGAGCTGGTCCGGGTCGAGGAACCACGCCGAGGCCGTCGGCAGCCACTCGTGCTGGCCCTCGCCCAGCCCCCGCACGACGACCGGCTCGTACGCCATCGGGGTCACGAGGTCGGTCTCGGCCACCTGGTAGACGTGCCACGGCCCGCTGACCGCGACCTCGGTCAGGTCGGGATGGGCGGCGGCGGCGCCGACGGCCTGCGGGGTGACCGCCAGGTAGTATTTCACGCCCAGCAGCTGGAGGTGGCGCACGCCGGTCTCGAGGTCGAAGCCGGGGTACGGGAGCTCGCGCTGGGGCTGCGAGGGCTCGGCCGACAGCTCGGACTGCATGAGGAAGTGGTACGGGACCGTGGTCGAGGACTCGAAGTAGAGGCCCTCCTGGGAGCCGATGCAGCCATCGGTCCAGTACGGCAGCAGCATCGGCGCCATGGGGGTGCCGTACCCGTTGATGCGGTCCTGGTCGTACTCCCAGAACGCGCGGCC
>DATAGR010000790.1:0-2511 GCA_036263575.1 Aquihabitans sp.
GTGCAGCTCTCGCTCAACGCGATGAAGCCGCTGGACTACCACCTCGACCTCGGCGCCAAGCTCGCCCCGCTGCGCGACAGCGGTGTCCTGATCGTGGGGAGCGGCAACACCGTGCACAACCTCGCCGGCGCGGACCCCCACTTGCCCGACGAGGGCTACGACTGGGCGCGGCGCTTCGACGACGAGGCCAAGGCCCTGATGCTCGACGACCCGGCCGGCGTGGGCCGCCTCGACGCCCACCGCGACTTCGACACCGCCGTGCCGACCCCCGACCACTTCCTCCCGCTGCTCTACCTCGCTGGCCTCGCCGACGTCGGCCGCAGCGACGGCGCCACCACCGACGTGCTCATCGAGGGGTGCGCCTACGGCTCGTTGTCCATGACCGCCTACACCCTCGACCTGCCCTGCCCGGGCGCGGGCGACGGGTCGACGCCCGCGGCCGAGCTCCCCGTCGACGTCCCGGCGGACGGCTCCAACACCTGACGACGTCCCACGGGCGACGCCCCCGTGGAAAGCCGGATCACGGCTCTCCACGGGGGCGTTCTCGGGCCCGACCCCGACAGCGGTCAGCCGCGCAGGGCGGCGACGGCGGTCGCAACGGCCTCGGCGAGCGGCGTGGCGGGGCGGCCGAGGAGCTTCTCCAGCTCGGCGGGGTCGACGAGCAGCTCGCCCTGCGCCGCGCCGCGGTCGCCGTCGGCGAACACGGCCGCGACCGGCTCGGGCAGCCCGGCGCCGACCAGCACCCGGGTGTACTGCTCGACGGGGAGGTCGGTGTAGCCGACCTGCTGGCCGGAGGCCTCGGAGACGACCTGCGCCAGCTCGCGCAGGGTGAACGCCTGCCCGCCCAGCTCGTAGACCGCCCCGGCGTGCCCCTCCTCGACGAGGACCGCGGCCGCGGCGTCGGCGAAGTCGGCGCGGGTGGCGGCGCTGATCCGGCCGTCACCGGCGGCACCGGCGATGCCGTGCTGCAGGTACACCGGCAGCTGGCCGGTGTAGTTCTCGATGTACCAGCTGTTGCGCAGCACGACGTGCGGGACGCCGGCGCCGGCCAGCAGCTCCTCGGTGGCGCGGTGCTCCTGGGCGAGGATCAGCGTGGAGCGGTCCGCCTTCGGGATGCTGGTGTAGGCGATGAGGCCCACGCCCGCGTCCTTCGCCGCCTGGACGGCGTTGGCGTGCTGGTGGGCGCGTCGGCCGACCTCGCTGGAGGAGACGAGCAGCAGGCGCTCGGCGCCGGCGAACGCCTCGCGCAGGGACTGCGGGTCCTCGAAGTCGGCGCGGCGGACGGCGACGCCACGGGCGGCGAGGTCGTCGAGGGTCTCCGTGCGGCGGCCGGTGGCGACGATCCGTCCGCCAGGCACGCCGCGGCGCAGCAGCGCCTCCACGGCGAGCCGGCCGAGGTGGCCGGTCGCTCCGGTGATGACGATGGACATGGGGGTGGCTCCTTGTCGAACGGGACGGGTCGAGCGGGAGTGCGGCAGCTGGGGTCAGGAGGTGGGCATGGTGCGGTGGTAGGCGGTGACGGCGATCGCGGCGGTGACCACGTGCATGACCATCAGCGACACGACACCGGCCACCGTGGTGCCGGGCATCGCGCCGGTGACCAGCAGCGCCACGTCCGGGATCAGCGACAGGACCAGCACGGTGGGGACGAGCGTGCGCAGCACCGCGCCGCTGCGGGCCGAGCGGTTGACGATCAGGCGCCACCCGGCCGCGCCGACGAGGACACCGATCACCGTCCACAGGGCGATCGGGCCGGGGGTGAGCGGGAGGAACTCCGCGCTGACCCCGAGCGGGCCGCGGGCGAACACCGAGATCGCGACGTTGACCGCGCCGCTGAGGACGGCGGCGACGGCGCCGGTGGTCAGGGCCGAGCGGACGCTGACGGCGGGGCGGGTCGGGGTGGTCACGGACACGGCCATCGGGGGCTCCAGGAGGTGTGGGCGGGTGCTCGGACGGGTGCCGATCACTTGACGTGGAAACTATGTTGCCAGTTCCTATATTTCCGCGTCAAGTGACGCGACGGGGTGACCCGGGACACAACGACCGAGGTCCGCCATCGACTCCAGTTGACGGTTCAAGTAAGGGAGCCGTACCGTCGCTCGAGAATCCTGAGCAACGTCGACGACGGGAGAGCCGGCCCCATGACCTCCCCCCTCACCAGGATCGCGGGCGCCGTCCAGGCCCGGCTGCTGTCCTCCGTCGCCACCCGGCTGATCAAGGCACCGGAGGTCGTCCTGACGAGGCGGGAGGTCGGCGCACCGGCGACCGTCCTGGTTCCGACCCGGCACGGGGACGTCCGGTGCTCCGTCACCCGGGCCGCCGTCGATGCACCGCTCGCCCGGGACACCGCGCGGCCGCCGGTGCACATCAACATCCACGGGGGCGCCTTCCTGGTCGGCGCGCCCCAGCAGGACGAGCACCTGGTGCGCGCCATCGCGGGCGAGGTCGGCGCCACCGTGGTCAACATCGACTACTCCGCCTCGCCGCGGACGCGCTACCCCCGGGCCCACG
>DATAGR010000791.1:0-2029 GCA_036263575.1 Aquihabitans sp.
CGGCCCGGGTCAACATGATGGCCTCGGCCGCGATGCAACTCACCCCGCCGAGCGCCACCGCAAGCGCCGCGGCCGGGAGGCTCGCCGTGGTCACCGGCGCCAGCTTGATCAACACGATGGCACCGGCGTTCACCACGCCGGCGTGCAGCAGCGCGGAGGCCGGCGTGGGCGCCGCGGTGCTCGCCGGCAGCCAGCGGTGGAACGGCACGCCGGCGGACCGTGCCGCGGCCGCGACCACGAGGGCCATGCCGGCGGCGACGGCCAGGACGCCGCCGGTCTCGAGGTCGGCGATGGCGGTGCTGCCGCTCGCCACCACGAGGGCGGCCACCGCACCGACCAGGAAGAGGTCGGCGACGACGAACGACCGGCGCATCGGTGACGCCGGCGCGCCACCGGCCGGCCCGGTCGCCACGAGCCGGACGGCGAAGAGGCTGGTGGCCGTCCAGGCCGCCGCCAGCACGAGGAGGTCGGTGGTCGTGGCCAGCACGGCCGCCGCGCCGACCACGAGCGACGCCGTGGTGGCGAAGCCGGCCTGGTAGGGCTCATGGCGCAGGGACCGGGAGGCGAAGCCGACGACGGTCGCTCCCGTCGCCAGGACCAGGACCAGGACCAGCGCCACCGCCGGGGTGACCTCGAACCCGGTCACGTCGACCGGCCCGTCGGCGAAGGTCGCCACCACCAGCCCGAGGGCCGCGGCGGCGCCCCCGGCGAGCGTCCGAGATGCGGCGCTCGAGGCGCGGACCGGATCACGGCCGAGCAGGGCGGCGGCGCCTGCGGCCGCCGGCCCCGCGAGGAGCGCGGTGCCGAGCAGGATCTGGGTGAGGTCGTTCGTCATCACGATGCGGTTTACACGAACTGTGTTTCGCGTGTCAACGACCGTGTGTCGACGCGAGTCGGCGCACGCTCTCCAGCCCAGACCTCCCCGCCCGCTCGCTGCGTCGCGGTCTCCGCCTCCATGCGGGAGGATGGGGCGTGCGCCGCCCCGTGGACCTGGTCGTCATCGGCATGGGATCGGCCGGCCTCACCGCCGTGCAGGTCGCCGTGGCCCTGGGGCTCCGGGTGGTGGCGGTCGAGGCCGACCGGTTCGGCGGCGACTGCCTCTGGACCGGGTGCGTCCCCTCCAAGGCGCTCCTGGCCCGGACCGCTGGGCCCGGACCGGCGCCGGCGCGGGAGGTGTGGGCGGCGGTGTCGGCGGCGCAGGACGCCATCGCCCGATCCGACGACGACCCCGAGCACATCCGGGCCATGGGCGTCGACGTGCGCACCGGTCGCGCCGTCATCACCGGCCCGAACGAGGTCTCCATCGACGGGGAGCCGCTGGCCACGAGGTTCGTGCTGGTGTGCACCGGCTCGCGGCCGGCCATGCCCGACATCGAGGGCCTCGCCGACGCCGGCACGTGGACCAACGAGCGGCTCTTCACGGAGCAGCCCGACCCGCCGGGACGCCTGCTGGTGCTCGGCGGTGGACCGGTCGGCGTCGAGCTGGCCCAGGCGTTCCGGCGCTGGGGCAGCGAGGTGGTCGTCGTCCAGCGCGGGGGCACCCTCCTCCCCCGCGACGAGCCGTCGCTCGTGGCCGAGCTCACCGGCGTGCTCGAGGCCGAGGGCATCGAGGTGGCGACGGGGGTGGACGTCTCGGCCGTCACCCGCACCGCCGGCGGCGTCGAGGTCCGCGCCGTGCAGCACGGGGCGGCCATGACGTGGTCCGTGGACCGCGTGTTGGTCGCCACCGGTCGCGCGCCGGTGGTCGAGGGCCTCGGGCTCGAGGAGGCCGGCGTGGAGGTGGGCCCCGACGGCATCGCGGTCGACGAGCGGCTCCGCACCTCCGTGCCGTGGATCCTCGCCGCCGGCGACGTCACGGACCGGCCACGGTTCACCCACGTCGCCGGCCACGACGCCGCGGTGGCGGTCCGGAACCTCGCCCTGCCGGGCTCCAGCCGGGCCCCGGCGGTGATCCCGTGGTGCACCTTCACCAGCCCCGAGCTCGCCCACGTCGGCATGACCGAGGCGGAGGCGCGCGAGCGACACCGAC
>DATAGR010000792.1:0-6328 GCA_036263575.1 Aquihabitans sp.
CCTCCGGGTCGACGTCGTCGCCGCCGACGTCGGCCACGTTGGTGACCCAGAGGCCCTTGAACTCGCCGCGGTAGGCGCCATCGCAGTTCGCGCCACGCGCCACCGAGCCGAGGTTGTTCGACACCGGCACGAAGCGCCCGAAGGCCACGGCGTTGCGGATCGTCCAGGGGGCGAGCACCGCGGCCATGGCGGCGAGGCCGAGCGCGGCGCCGACCAGCCCGAGGCGACGGTCGTCGCGGGCCCGCCGCCACGCCAGCGGCAGCAGGAGCAGCGGACCGACGAGGAGGAGCTCGGCCCGGACCAGGCCGCCGAGGCCGGCGAGCAGGCCCAGCACGACCCACCGCCACGCATCGGGGCGGTCCCGCACCGCGAGCGCGGCCAGCACGGCCGTCATCCCGAGGAAGGCGGCGAGCGGCTCGGCCAGCGGTGAGGTGTCGGTGGACCACAGCGCGGGGTGCAGGGCGGCCACCGCGGCGGCCAGGTAGCCGGCGCCGTCGCCGCCCAGGCGCCGGGCCACGAGCCCGACCAGGCCGACGGTGAGGCTGCCGAGCACGCACAGCACCGCCCGCTGGCCGTCCTCGGACGAGATGCCGACGACGTCGGCCGCGGCCAGCAGCGCCGGGTACCCGGGCGGGTACTCGGCGGTCGCCACCTCCCGGCCGTCGCGCACCCGGTCGAAGGGGCGGACGTAGCCCTCCCCGTCGGCGAGGCCCTGGCCGAGGAGGCGGTAGGCGGCGGCGTCGCTCACCGCGGGCGCCGGCGGGATCGGCGAGGCGGTGTTGCGCAGCAGGTCGATGCGCACCACGAGGGCCAGCAGGACGAGCAGGCCGAGGCGGACCGCGGTGCGCCCGTCGGGGAGCAGCCGGCGCGCCGGCCGCGACCCGGCGGCGTCGGCGTCCGCGTCGACGGCCGGCTCGTGGTCGGCCACCGCACCGGCGGCCGCCGTGGTCACCTGCGGCGGAAGCGGATCCGGGCCAGGATCCACAGCGCCGCCACCCCGTCGGTCCACTGGATCTTCTTGCCCTCCTCGCGGCCTCGCGCCCGGTACGAGATCGGCACCTCGAAGATGCGCTCGTCCATGGACAGGAGCTTGCCGGTGAGCTCGGCCTCGATGCCGAAGCCGTTCGACTGGAGGTCGACCTTCCGCCACGTCTCGGTGGGGGCGACCTTGAGGCAGGTCTCGATGTCGGTGAGCCAGGCGTCGAACAGGAACGAGGCCCAGAGCGCCAGCATCTTGTTCCCGAGGACGAACCAGAAGGAGTAGGCGGCGTGGCCGCCGTAGGAGCGGGCGCCGTAGACGACCCGGGCGTCGCCGTCGAGGATCGGGCGCAGCAGGTTCGGGAAGTCGGCGGGGTCGTACTCGAGGTCGGCGTCGAGGATCGTGAGGAGGTCGCCCTCGGCCTCGGCGATGCCCCGGCGGAGCGCGGCGCCCTTGCCCTGGTTGGGGTCCTGGGTGAGCAGCTTCACCGCCCCCGAGGCCACCAGGTCGGTGATCGTCTCGGTGCACCCGTCCGTGGAGCCGTCGTCGACCACCAGCACCTCGGTCGGGACGGGCATGGTGACGGCCAGCAGGCGGTCGAGCGCCGTGCGCAGCGTCTCGCGCTCGTTGTACACGGGCATGATGATCGTGAGGGACGACGCCATCGGCGCTCGCTTTCGGTCGGAGGTACCGGGCGTCAGTGCGGCCAGGTCGCGGGGTCGTGGCCGAACAGGCGGGTGACGGGCCCGAGCTTGGCGAGGATGAGGGCCTTGATGACCACGTTGCGGGCGAACCAGGGCAGCTGGGCGGCCTGCCGGGCCCCGTTGCGGAGCCGCTCGGCGGGGCGGAGCGGCTCTCGGCGGTAGTGGGTCATCGACTCGGAGCGACCGAGGTAGCGGAAGTCGGCGCTGCCGAAGAGCGAGACCACCAGGGCGGCGGTGACGCCGACCGAGGAGAAGCAGTCGTGGATCAGGAGGTCGCCGCCCGGCGCCACCTTGGCGCTCCAGCGCCGGATGTCGTCGTTGGCGGGCCCGAAGCGGTGCGCCCCGTCGATGTAGAGCAGGTCGATCTGGCCCGGCACGTCGTCGAGGGCCTCGCCGCTGAACTTGCGCACGTGGCGGACCCGGTCGGCGACGCCGGCGGCCTCGAGGTTGGCCCGGAACACCTCGACGTCCTGGGCGGCGTCGGCCTCGAAGCCCTCGAACTCCTGAGGGCCGCGGTCGTTGCCGGCGTGCGGGTCGATCGCCACCAGCTCGACGCCGGGTTCGGCCGCGGAGGCGAGCACGATCATCGAGCGGCCTCGGAACGACCCGATCTCCACGATCGTCCCGCCCGGCCGCACCGTGCGGGCGCAGGTCCACAGGCGGCGGGCCTGGCCGGGGGTCATCCACCCCTCCACGTCGGCCACGGCCACCTGCACCTCGGGGAACGTGGTGGCGGGACTGGGGCTCATGCGGGCTGCTCCGGCGGGGGTCGAGGGCGTCGATGCCAGGGGGTCGGAGGGGCCTGGCACTAGGGTGGGCCGGGGCCAGCGGACGGACATCGACCGGTCGCGCAGCGTAACGCACGGCCCCGGCACCTCGACGATCCACCCCAACGCGGACGGGCCGTGACCACCTCCGACGACCACATCCAGAAGCTGGGCGACATCGCCGCCCGGGCCGGGCTGCGCCGCATCCACATGCTGGCGTGGCGGGACCTCGACGACGTCGAGGCCGGGGGCTCGGAGGTCCATGCGTCCGAGGTCGCCCGCCTGTGGGCGGAGGCCGGCATGGAGGTCGTCATCCGGACCTCGTTCGCCCAGGGCCACCCCGCCCACGCCCACCGCGACGGGTACCAGGTCGTCCGCAAGGCCGGTCGCTACCTCGTGTTCCCCCGGGCCGCGGCCAGCGAGGCGACCCACCGCTACGGGGCGCGCGACGCCCTGGTCGAGATCTGGAACGGCATGCCGTTCTTCTCCCCGCTCTGGGCACGGGGCCCGCGAGTCGTGTTCCTGCACCACGTCCACGCCGACATGTGGAAGATGGTCCTCCCCCCGAACCTGGCGCGCATGGGCGACACGCTCGAGCGCAAGGTGGCGCCGAAGATCTACCGGCGCTCCCGGATGATCACCCTGTCGCCCTCGTCCAAGGAGGAGATGCTTGAGGTCGGCTTCCGGGACGACCGCATCGAGGTCGTGCCCCCGGGGGTCGATGCCCGCTTCTCCCCCGGCGGCACGCTGTCCCCCACCCCGCTGGTCGTCGGCGTCGGCCGGTTGGTCCCGGTCAAGCGGTTCGACCGGCTGATCCGCGCCGTCGTCGCCGCCCGGGCCACGGCCCCCGACCTCCAGCTCCTGCTCGTGGGCACCGGCCCCGAGCGCACCGCGCTCGAGGCGCTGATCGACGACCTCGATGCCGCCGAGCACATCCGCTTCGCCGGCCGCGTCTCCGACGACGAGCTGGTCGACCTCTACCGCTCGGCGTGGGCCGTGGCGTCGTCGTCGGTCCGCGAGGGTTGGGGCATGACGCTCACCGAGGCGGCTGCCTGCGGGACGCCTGCCGTCGCCACCCGCATCCCCGGCCACGTCGACGCCATCGACGAGGGGCGCAGCGGCCTGCTGGCCGACGACGACGCCGACCTGGCCCGCCACCTCGCCGCCGTCGCCACCGATCGAGACCTCCGGGACCGGCTCCGCGCCGGTGCGCTCGAGCACGCCGGGCGCTTCACCTGGACCAACACCGCGACGCGCATCCTGGAGACCCTCGCCGACGAGGCCCTCCGGACGCCGCGGCGGGCGCCGGGCCCACAGGCTTGAGCACCCCGCTCCGGCGGCGGCTCCGTGAAGCCGTCCCCTCCGCGATCCTGGCCGCCACGGTCCTGGTGCCGCTGCTGCTGACCCGGCCCGGCCGCGTCGGCGCCGACACCAAGTCGTACCTGTACCTCGACCCGGGACGCCTGCTCGAGCGGGCCACCTCGATGTGGGATCCGAACATCGGGATGGGCACCGTCACCCACCAGAACGTCGGCTACCTGTGGCCGATCGGGCCGTACTACTGGCTGGCCGACGCCATCGGCCTCCCCGACTGGGTGGCCCAGCGCCTGTGGCTCGGGGCGATCATGGTGGCCGCCGGCATCGGCGTGCGGTTCATGCTCAAGGCGATGGGCCAGGTCGGCCCGCACGTCACGGCGGCGACGTTCTGCTACGCCCTCACCCCCTACGTCCTCACCCTCGGTTCGCGCCTCTCGGTGATCCTGCTGCCCTACGCCGGGCTGCCGTGGCTCATCGGCCTCACCGTGCTGGCCCTGCGCCGGCGGCGGTGGCGGGAGCCGGCGCTGTTCGCCCTGGTCGTCGCCACCATCGGCAGCGTCAACGCCACCGCGCTGATCCTGTGCGGCGTGGGCCCGCTGCTGTGGATCGCCCACGAGGTGTGGATCACCAGGGACGTCCGGTTCCGCGACGCCCTCGCCACGGTGGGGCGCATCGGCGTGCTCACCGTCGGCTGCTCGCTGTGGTGGCTGGCCGGCCTGTGGGCCCAGGGCGGCTACGGGATCGAGATCCTCCGCTACACCGAGACCGCGGAGACGGTGGCGACCGCGTCGCTGTCGCTCGAGGTGCTGCGGGGCATCGGCTACTGGTTCTTCTACGGCGAGGACCGCTACGGCGCCTGGATCGCGCCGTCGCGCACCTACATGCGCCACCCGGTGCTGCTGCTCCTGAGCTACGTGCTGCCCGGGCTCGGCGTGGTGGGGGCGGCCGTGGGCCGCTTCCGGGAGCGGGCCTTCTTCGTCGTCCTGCTGGCCGTCGGGCTGTTCCTCGCCGTCGGGGCGCACCCCTGGGACGACGGCCCACCGGCCCCGGCTGCGGTGCGCTCGTTCCTCGAGTCCGACATCGGCCTGTCGATGCGCAGCCTCCCCCGCGCCGCGCCGCTGGTGATCCTCGCCCTGTCGGTGTTCGTGGGGGCCCTCATCGCCTCCGTCGCCGCCCTCCGACCCCGGCTGGCCCGGCCGCTCACCGCCGCCGCCGTCGCCATCGCCGTGCTGGCCCTGCCGCCGCTGTGGCGGGGCCAGATGGTCGACCGCCACCTCGACCGCCCCGAGGACATCCCGGCCTACTGGGACGAGGCCGCGGCTGCGCTGGACGAGCGCGACGACGGCACCCGGGTCCTCGAGGTGCCGGGCACCGACTTCGCCTCCTACCGGTGGGGCAACACGGTCGACCCCGTCCTGCCGGGCCTGATGGACCGCCCCTACGTCGCCCGCGAGCTGATCCCCTACGGCTCGCCGCCCTCGGCCGACCTCCTCAACGCGCTCGACCACCGCCTCCAGGAGCAGACCCTGGACCCCGAGGCCCTCGCCCCCGTGGCCCGCTTCATGGGCGTCGGCGACATCTCGGTCCGCTCCGACCTGACCTACGAGCGCTACAACACGCCGCGTCCCCGGTCCTTGTGGGCGCTGCTCCGCAACGCCCCGGGCATCGGCGAGGAGCTCGGCTTCGGACCGGGCGAGCGCAACGTGCCCCGAGCCGACCTGCCCCTCCTCGACGAGACCGAGCTCCTGATCCCGGCCTCGCTCCCCGAGCCGCCCGAGGTCGGCGTGCTCGAGGTGACCGACGCCGAGCAGATCGTCCGCACCGCGCCCACCACCAGCCCGGTCCTGCTCGCCGGCGACGGCGACGGGCTGGTCGACGCCGCCTCGGCCGGGCTGCTCAGCGGCCACGAGCTCGTCCTCTACTCGGCGTCGTTCGCCGACGACGCCGACGCGCTGCGAGCGCAGCTCGATCGCGACGCTGCGCTGGTGCTCACCGACACCAACCGCCGGCAGGGGCGGCGGTGGAGCACCGTCCGGGACAACACCGGCATCCTCGAGCGGGCGGGCCAGGAGCCGCTGGAGGTCGATCCCACCGACCAGCGCCTGGAGGTCTTCCCCGACGCGGGCGAGGCGTCGGCGACGATCCGCCTGTCGGAGGGCGGCGTGTGGGCGCAGGCGACCAGCTACGGCAACGCCGTCTCCCTGACCCCCGAGGACGACCCGTCCAACGCGGTCGACGGCCAGCTGTCGACGGCCTGGCGCACCGGCGGCTTCGACGAGGTCGGCGAGGAGAGGCTCGAGCTCACCTACCGGGAGCCGGTGACCACCGACCACCTCCGCCTCCTGCAGGCCTTCGGCGGCGTCCGGAACCGCACGATCACCGACATCGAGGTCAGCTTCGACGGCGGCCCGGCCACCGCCTACCGCCTGGACGGCGCCTCCAAGGTGAGCTCGCCTCCCGAGGGATCCGCCCCCGGCCAGATCCTGCGCTTCGACGAGCAGACGTTCTCGACGCTCACCATCAGGATCACCGGGACCGACCCCAGCGGCCTTCGTCGCTAC
>DATAGR010000793.1:0-2574 GCA_036263575.1 Aquihabitans sp.
CGTGGCTGGTCCAGCCCATCGACGAGGGCCTGACCGACTTCCGCGCCACGGTGGCCGAGGCCGACGACAGCGCCACGACCGCGGCCACCGCCGCCCGCCTGGCGCCGCAGCTCCTCGGCGGCGACGGCGTCCGCCGCTACCTCGTGGCCATGGTGACGCCGGCCGAGGCCCGGGCCTCGGGCGGCTTCATGGGGAACTACGCGGTGCTGACCGCCGAGGACGGCCGCCTGACGCTCGGCGAGGTCGGCCGCAAGGAGGACCTCAACCGGGCCGGCGACCCGGCCACCAAGGCCATCACCGGACCGCCCGACTACATCGCCGCCTACGGCCGCTACGACCCGGCCCGCACGTGGGAGAACGTCACCATGTCGCCGGACTTCCCGTCGGTGGCCCAGGCGATGGCCGAGCTGTTCCCCCAGTCCGGCGGCGTGCCCGTCGACGGCGTCCTGCGGATCGACCCGCTCGCCCTGCAGGGGCTCCTGGCCCTGACCGGGCCCGTCGCCCTGCCCGACCTGCCCCGGCCCCTCGACGAGACGAACGCCGCCGACTTCCTGCTGCGCGAGCAGTACGCGATCTACGACGACCAGGCCCAGCGGATCGACCTGCTCGGCGACCTCGCCGAGGCGACGTTCGACCGCTTCACGACCGGACGCGGCGCCCGCCCGGCCGTCGTGGCCCGGGAGCTGTCGCCGGCGCTGCGCGTGGGCAGCCTGGCCTTCTGGTTCCGCGACGCCGACGAGCAGGCCTTCGTCGAGGACCTCGGCTTCGCCGCCTCCGTGCCGGCCGTGCGCGGCGGCGACTCCTTCGGCGTCACGACCCAGAACGCCGGCGCCAGCAAGATCGACGTCTTCCTGCAGCGCACGGTCGACTACCGGGCCGAGGTCGACGCGGCGACGGGCGACGTCAACGCGAGCGCCGAGGTCGTCCTCCGCAACGACGCCCCCGCCGAGGGGCTGCCGTTCTACGTCATCGGCAACCTCGTGGGGCTGCCGTCGGGCACCAACCGCTCCTTCGTGTCGATCTACTCGCCGCTCGACCTGGAGGGCGCCACCCTCGACGGGGCGCCCCTGGAGCTCGTGGCCGAGGACGAGCTCGGCCGCCACGCCTACCGCACCTTCGTCGACATCCCGCCCGGCGCGTCGCGCACCATCCGCGTCGACCTCACCGGGCGGGTCGACATGACCGACGGCCGCTACCGGTTCGACTACGTCCCCCAGGTGCTGGCCCGACCCGACGTGGTGCGCTGGTCCCTGACCGCCAGCGGGGGCGCGCTCGGCGCCGGCACGGCGCACCCGGGCAACACCGTCACCGGCGGCTCCGAGGCGGCGGAGGTCCGCTGGCCGGTGTCGGCCGGCCCGTGGCGCGTGTCCGTGCCCGTCACCCGGGCTGGTGGCTGATCGACGTCGGCGACCGCGGACAGGAGTCGGGCCGCCCACTGCCGAACCTCTCCGGGACGTGCGCGCCCAGCGCCCCACAAGCGGAGCCGTCACCGAGGTGACGGGGTCGGAGGACCGAACACGATGTCTCGCAAGCTGCTGCTCACCATCGTCGCCGTCACCCTGGCGTTCGTCGGGCTCACCGCCACGGGCGCCTCGGCGTCGGTCGGCCAGTACCCGCCCACGACCGACGGCGGTCAGGTCGGCGGCGACGGTGCGGACAACGGGGGCGGTGACACCGGCGGCGCCGGGGCGAACGCCGGCGGCAGCGGTGGTGGCGGCACGGCCGACGGCGGCTCTGGCGCTCCGCTGCCGCGCACCGGCACGGACATCGCCCCCTTCGTGCTGATCGGCCTCGTGCTGATCGGCGCCGGCGCCTTCACGCTGGTGGCGACCATGCGCCGCCGCGAGCCCGCCGCCGGCTGAGCGGCGCGCTCGCCGGCCCCGGGCCGGCTCAGCCGCTGGCCAGCGCGGTGAGGAACTGTGCGGCCAGCGGCGCGGCGACCGCCCCGCCGAAGCCGCCGTCCTCGACCAGCACGGCGAACGCGATGTCGCCCTGGTACCCCGTGAACCACGCGTGGGTCCGGGGCGGCACCTCGGTGCCGAACTCGGCGGTGCCCGTCTTGCCGAAGACGTCGCCGCCGGGCACGCCGGCCAGCGCGCCGCCGGTGCCGTCGACCACCACGCCCCGCATGAGCTCCCGCAGCTGGGCGATCTCGTCGGGCGGGAGGCCGGCCCCGGGCTCGGGCGCCGCGCCCGCCGGGTCCACGATGAGGCGGGGCACCAGCGACGACCCGTTGGCCACCGACGCCGAGGCCAGGGCGACGGCGAACGGGCTGGCCTCGACCTTGCCCTGGCCGATCATGTTGGCGGCGTGCTCGGTGGCGTCGCCGGTGGTGGGCACCGAGCCGCCGAAGACCGGGATGCCGAGGTCGAGCTCGCGGTAGCCGAGCGAGGACGCCGCCGCCGTGAGCTCCTCGGGCGTGATGGAGCCGGCCTGGCCGATGAAGGCGGTGTTGCAGGAGTCCGCGAAGTCCTTGCGGAACGGCACGTCGCCGAGGACCTCGCCCTCGGCGTTGCGGAAGACCTTGCCGACGGTGATCGTCTCCGGGCAGGCCACGACGGTGTCGGGGGTCAG
>DATAGR010000794.1:0-51860 GCA_036263575.1 Aquihabitans sp.
GCACCGCTCAACAGCTCCTCAGTCGCAAGCCGCGCACCGAGGTCGCAGTCTTCTGCCGCGAACCGGACGACGCCTCCACGCTCGCCGAGCTCCGCCAGAAGGCCGCCCAGGCCACCGCCATCGCCGGCCGCACGATCGGCAAGCCGCCGACCACCGCCCAGAAGAAGGCGGCACGCGAGGCCGAGAAGGCCGTGGACGACTTCCTGGCCGAGGTGCCCACCATCACCTTCCACCTCCGGGCCATCGGCCCGAAGAAGATGGAGGCCCTCCTGGCGAAGCACCCGCCCACCCAGGAGCAGATCGACGCCCACGAGGTCGAGCGCCAGGCCGAGAACGACGCCCTGGCCGCCGCTGGCAAGGCCGACCGGATCCCCGCCCTCCAGTGGAACCCCGAGACGTTCCCCCCGGCGCTCATCGCCAAGTCCACCACCCGCCTCGTCGTCACCGGTGACGACGGCGGCGAGGTCGACGGGTCCGAGATCACCGCGGACGTCGTCACCGAGATGGTCATGGAGAGCGAAGGCGGCTGGTCCCAGCAGGACCAGGCCGCCCTCATCAACATCTGCTCGGCCCTCAACCAGGCCGGCTCGGGCATCGCCCGCGACCTCGTGGACCGCCTGGGAAAAGGCTGAGAGATGACCCGGGCTTCGCAGACGCCATGGCCTACTGCGGGCCCCGGGGCATCCCCTACCTCCACTGGCTCGGCGGCCGGGACCTCTGGGACGAGCTCAGCCGGGCCGCGGCCATCGCCTGGGCCGAGCGCGACGCCGACCGCTGCCCCGGCTGCGGGCTCCACCGCTCCGACCTCCCGGCCGATCCCCGCCACGACCTGCCCGTCGAGGGCGCCTTCTTCAACTGCCGCGGCTGCGAGGTCAAGAACACGACGAAGCAGCCCGACGACAACCAGGACAAGGCCCGCAACCGCCACTTCTTCTGGCGCCACGCGGCGCCCAAGGCGCCCCGTGCATCCCGCCGCCGACGCCCTGATCGTGCGAGGCACTAGGCCGTGAGCGCCTGGCGATCCCTGACCGTCGCCCTGACGGCGAACACCGCCGGCTTCGTCGGGCCCATGGGCAAGGCCGGCGCGGCGGCCAAGGGCTTCGGCGTCGCCATCGCCGTCGCCCTCGGTGCCAGCCTCGGCGAAGCCATCAAGTTCGAGTCCGCCATGGCCGGCGTCGCCAAGACGATCGACGCCACGGCGGCCGAGATGGCGGTGCTCGAGCAGGGCATCATCGACATGGCCAACCGGATGCCGGCCAGCCGCGAGGAGATCGCCGGCGTGGCCGAGGCGGCCGGCCAGCTCGGGATCAGCAAGGGCGCCCTGCTCGAGTTCACCGAGACCGCCGTCATGCTCGGCACCGCCACCAACCTCTCCGCCGAGGACGCTGCCACCGGTCTGGCGAAGATCGCCAACGTCATGGGCACCGCCGAGGCCGACTTCGACCGGCTCGGCGCCACCCTCGTCGAGCTCGGCAACAACGGCGCATCCACCGAGTCCGACATCCTCGCCATGTCCGAGCGCCTCTCCGGCATCGGTGCCATCACCGGCGCCACCGAGGCCGACGTCCTCAGCCTGGCGAACGCCATGTCATCGGTCGGCATCGAGGCCCAGCTCGGCGGCGGCGCCGCGCAGCGCATCTTCATCATGATCGAGGAGGCCGTCGCCAACGGCGGCGAGGGGCTGGCCGCCTACGCCGAGGCCGCCGGCATGTCGGCCGAGCGGTTCGCCTCGGCCTGGGAGACGGGGCCGGTCGAGGCCTTCGACTCGCTCGTCGGCAGCCTCGCCAACACCCAGGCCGAGGGCGGCAACGTCATCGGCATCCTGGAGGAGCTCGGCATCAAAGGCACCCAGAACCGGTCGGTGATGCTGCGCCTCCTCGGTGCCAGCGACCTCCTGTCAGAGTCGCTGAACGACGGCCGGCGGGCGTGGGACGAGAACACCGCTCTCGTCGAGGAGGCCGAGAAGCGCTACGAGACCGCCGCGGCTCGCCTCCAGATGTTCAAGAACCAGGTCACCAACGCCGGCCGAGAGATCGGCGAGCGGATGCTCCCCGCCCTCATCGACGGCGTCACCGCCCTCGGCCAGTTCGGCCAGGGCCTCGCCAACATCGCCGAGGGCCAGGGCGACAAGTTCGCCTACATCGGCCGCCAGATCGCCGGCGCCTGGGAGCACACCACGGTGATCCTCGGTCGGGTGGTCGAGGGCATCAAGCCGCTCGCCACCCTCCTCGGCGCCATCGTCGGTGGGACCATCGTCGTCGGCATCATGGGCCTGGCCACCGCTCTGGAGTCCACCGCTGGCTTCATCGCCGAGAACGAGTGGGCCGCCTACGGCCTCGCCGCCGCCCTCGGCATGCTCAACGCCACCCGCATCGCCTCCCTCTTCGCCGGCGTCGGCGAGATGGCCAGAGGTGCGGCCGGGAGTGTGCGCTACCTGGGCGAGATGATCCGCCAGGTGGCCGCCACCCGCGGCGTCTCCAACATGGCCGCCGCCTGGGGCATGGTCGCCGCCAGCATCAACCCTGTCACCGTCGCCGTCGTCGCCGCCGCTGCCGCGATCGGCGGTCTCACCTGGTGGACCCGGAAGCAGACGGAGGCCGCCACCGACCTCGTCGGGTCCGGCCTCGTCCACTCCATGCGAGACCTCGCCGAGGGCCACGGCATCGCCGGCGCCCTGGCCGAGACCCATGGCCGGAACCTGGAGGGCATCGCCAGCGGCCTGGCCGAGATCCGCGAGCACTCCCAGGCCACCAAGACCGGCGGGTTCACCGGCACCGGCATGTGGGGGTGGATGGACACCTGGTTCGGCGACGGCGAGAAGTCGCAGGCCGCCCAGGACGAGATCGCCGAGCTCGGTGCATCGCTCGAGGAGCTCTGGTCATCCGATCCGACCGGCGCCGCGCTCGCCTGGGAGCGGTGGAGCCGGGTCCTGGACGATGCCGACATGAACCTGCTGGCCGAAGAGATGGGCCTCACCGGTACCGCTGTGAAGGCCTTCTCCGAGGACTTCGAGCGCAACTTCGAGGTCCTCCGCGAGGACACCGGGCTGACCCGCGGTGCCTTCGCCACCCTGGTCCGCGATCTCGACCTCGGCCCTGCCGAGCTCAGCACCGCCCGTGGCCGCTTCCTCATCCAGGACCACCTCCGCAGCCTCGCCGAGGCGGCCGGCTACACCGGCGACCAGATCGCCGAGGCGATGGTCACGGATCCCGAGCTGCTGGAGGAGGAGGCCGAGAAGCTCACCAAGTTCCAAGAGGACGTGGCGGGCGCCTTCGCCGGGTCCATGGACGTCGTCGCCGCCTTCTCCGGCCGCCAGACGGTGGCCGAGGTCCAGGCCGGGCTCGCCGAGATCCGTGCAGCGCACACGGAGGAGATCGGCGGGCTGGCCACCGACGCAGAGGACTACGGCGCCCGGGTCATGGAGATCCGCGGCAAGGAGGCCGAGGCGCTCCGTGCCTACCGCGAGGAGCACAGCGTCACCGCCGACGCGTTGGGCACCTGGTACGCCGACCAGACCGAGAAGATCGCCTCGTTCTCGTCGAACATCACCAAGGCCTTCCAGATGGGCTACGACCCGCAGCTCGTCTCCCGGCTCCTCCAGCAGGGCCCGGAGGAGGCCGCCGGGATGGTCGAGGCCATGGTCAACGACACGTCCGGTCGCCTCCTCGACATCACCACCATGGGCGAAGAGACGATGCGCAACTTCAACGAGCGCGTCCTCGAGATGGCCCGTCTCACCTTCAAGGCCACCGAGCAGTCGACCGCCGAGCAGGCCTCGTGGCTGGGTGAGGCCATGGCCATCCAGGAGGCGATCGGCCGCCAGGGCGCCGCCGCCACCGTCCAGTCGATCGCCGACGAGCTCAAGCTGGGTCCCGGCCAGGTCGCCGAGATCATGTCGCACTACGGCATCGAGGTCGACAACAGCGGCCAGTTCATGGCGGCGATCGGTCGACTGCGCTCGGGGGAGACCGCTGACGCCGTCGCCGAGGAGCTCGAAATGGGCGTCCCCGACGTGATCTGGGCGGCCGCCCAGCTCGGCATCCCGATCAAGGAGGAGACTGACCTCATGCAGGCGGTGGCCACCCTTGGGACGCGCGCCACCGCCGACAACGTCGCCGAGGAGCTCAAGGTGGGCGTCGACGAGGTCATCTGGAGGGCCGCCGCCTACGGCGTCAGTCTCGCCGGCGCCGTCAATCCGATCCTGTCCGCCACCGGAAAGCCGGAGATCGAGTTCAACGCCGGCGGGATCCGCTACCGCAACCGGGGCGGCCCCATCGACGGCCCCAACGTCGACCGCGACGTCATCCCCGCCATGCTCACCCCCGGCGAGTACGTCCTCCGCAAGGACGCCGTCAAGCAGATCGGGGTCAGCACCCTCGACATGATGAACCGGACGGGCACGCTGCCCGGCTTCAACACTGGCGGCGAGGTCCTCGTCGCCGCCGGCCGTCGCCTCGAGCAGGCCGGCGCCCGGATCAGCGAGCACCCCGTCTGGGACCGTGTCGACCCGGTCCACACGAAGAACAGCTACCACTACCGCAACAGCAGTGGCACCGGCGCCGATGCCTTCGATGCAAACAAGGGCGCCGGGACCTCCGGCGGCGAGATGGCCTTCTTCGACAAGTGGGCGCCGATCATCGCCGGCATGGGCTTGAGAGTCTTGTGGAGGGTGAAGGACCACTTCAACCACATGCACGTCGACCTCGGCAAGGCCGGCTACGGCATGGGCGGGGCGGGCGCCCACTACGCCGTCGACCTCCCCAAGCCGCCCAGCATCGGCTCCCACGCCCTCGCCCAGGGCGGCGAGGGGATGATGGCGCTCGCCTACATGGCGGCCCAGGACTACGCGAACACCTCCTACGCCGCCTCGCTCGGCGGCACCGGGATCGGCCCCGGTGGCTCCCCGTCGGCGGCCCGGGCGATCGTTCAGCGGATGGCCGCCCAGCGGGGCTGGACCGGCGGCGAGTGGGACGCCCTCGACCGGCTGGTGCAGGGCGAGTCGGGATGGAACCCGAACGCCGCGAACCCGACCTCGAGCGCCCGCGGCCTGTTCCAGAAGATGACCTCGCTGCACGGCCCGGTCGAGCCGACTGTCGAGGGCCAGGCCAAGTGGGGCTTCGACTACATCGACGACGCCTACGGGTCCCCGTCCAACGCCTACCGCAAGTGGCTGTCCCGCTCGCCGCACTGGTACAACGCCGGCGGCTACATCCACCCCGAGCCGTGGGACACCCCCGGCGCCTTCCACGACGCCCCGCCCGGCCTCAACGCCTTCTGGAACGGCACCGGGCAGATGGAGCGGTTCCAGGCCCAGCCCGTCGGCCACCACCTCACCCCGGCCGACCGGGCCTTCCAGCCCATCCAGGCCACCATCGTCGTCCACAACTACCTCGGCAACGAGCACTTCGACTCCCGGATCATCCACCACGCCGAAGCCGTCGTCGGCGCCGCCTACGAGGCCGAGACCCGCATGACCCGATCGGGGGCCCGACATGGCACATGAGGCCGTCGCGCTCCTCCTCAACCCCAGCGACACGAGCAAGGGCTACATCGTCTGGTCCCACGGCGAGGTCGCCCCCTTCGGCGGCGCCCCGCCCACCGACGCCGAGATCATGTTCACCAACCTCGTGATCGGCGGCCAGATCCTCGACTGGACCACCCCGTCGGGCGCCGTGTTCCTCGCCGACGGTGCCGTCGTCCCCTTCGGTGGCGCCGCCTGGTCCGAGCCCGCCACCCTCACCGCCTTCCCGATCGTCCGGGCCATGCACGCCAACCCCGCCGGCACGAACCAGGGCTACCGGATGCTGGCCGACGGCACGATCCAGAAGTGGGGGGTCGGCACCCCGAACCCGACCTATGTGCCGACCACCTCCGGCACCAACCTCGTCCGCGACTGGGCCTTCGAGTGGGGCACCCAGCGATCCCTCATCCTCCGGGCCGACGGGACCATGCAGACCTCGACCGGCGTCACCGGGTCCACCGTCGTCGTCAAGCCCGGCCGAGACGTCTACCGGTCGCTGGCCATCCGCGAATGGGACGCCACCCCCGGCTTCTGGGTCGCCGACTACGCCGGCACCATCTACAAGGGCAACGGCGCCGAGGACCCCGGCCTGGCCGGCCCGAAGTGGTACGGACGCGACATCGTGCGCGACCTCGCCGTCGTCGACGACGGCCTCGGCGGCGACCCCCTCACCCTCGCCGTGCTCACCAGCTACGGCTCGATCGGGCGCTTCACGATCTCCGACCCGCCCGTCGTCGACGTCGTCGCCCCCACCGGCACCATCACCACCACCACCCGCCCCCAGATCCGGTGGACCTACACCGACCCCGACGGCGACGCCCAGGCCGCCTACCACGCCCGCCTCTTCACCTCCGCCCAGTACGGCATCGGCGGCTTCGACGCCGCCACCTCGCCAGCCACGGCCGAGTGGTACGGCGTCGACCGCACCGTCTTCGCCATCGACCCCACCACCGACCTCGCCAACGGCACCTGGCGGGCCTACGTCCGCTCCCGCGACACCGCCGGGCAGCTCTCGGCGTGGGACTACATCCAGTTCACGCAGAACGTCACGCCGCCCGCCACCCCGACCGTCGCGGCCGTCCTGGCGTCCAACTGGGCGGTGACGGTGACCACCTCCAACGCCAACATCTTCGGCTCCGTCGACGTCGAGTTCACCGACGACCCGCCGACGGCGACGACCCGCACCTGGGACACCGTCCGCGGGTCGGGCGTCTTCCCCAACGGCTCCGGCGTGCTCGTCCTCACCGACCGAGAGGCACGGCTCAACGTGCCCCGCTACTACCGGGCCCGGTCCCGGGTGTCCGGCCCTACCGTCGTCTCGGCCTGGTCGACGAGCACCGTCACCGTCACCGTCACCGAGGCGGCCCGCTGGCTTCTGTCCGCCCCCACCGAGACCGGCGCCCCCATCGCCGTCGACATCGACCCCGGCTTCTCGTGGTCCGAGCCCCTCGCCGCCGGCATCGTCCGCCCCCCAGGCCGCGCCGAGGCGATCGTCGTCCGCGGCGCCGGCGGCCGCCAGTCCGCCGAGGGCCAGGCCACCATCCGCACCCTCACCGCCGCTGCCCGCATCGCCCTGCGGTACCTCATCGACGGCACCCGCACCCTCTTGCTCCGATCCCCCTACGGCGAGCACTGGTACTGCGAGGTCACCGGCGACGTCGGCACCTCGATGATGGACGGCCTCGCCCCGACCGCCGGCGAGACCACCGAGATGCGCCACGCCCACGAGACCACGGTGACCTTCACCCAGACGAGCCGGCCGTGATGATCCGGGCCCGATTCGACCGGACGCTCAAGCGGCTGCTCGGCGTGCGCCGCCGTCCGTGCTCGGCCATCCGCGGCACGTCCTACCCCTACGAGCGCGGCTGGTTCGCCACCGGGCACGGCGTCGGGTACGGCGGCCCGATCCGGTGGGGCCGACGGATCGGCTGGGCCCGGGCATGGGTCGACGCCATCCGCCTCGAGCGGCGCGACCGGCGGGCCTGACCGGTGTACGACCAGCCCGACGAGTGGCTCGACCTCGTCCGCCGCGGCCACACGATGATCGAGACATGCGAAGTGCTCGACTTCGACGGCACCTCGCTCATGGAGCTGGACCTCGCCTCCGGCGACGTCACCGAGGACGCCGGCGCCGAGGTCCGCCACAACGTCTCGGTCGACATCGTCGACCCCATCGGCGAGCTCACCCCCGTGGACCTGGACGACCTCCTCATGCCCACCGGCCGACGGATCCGGGTCTCCCGGGGCATCGTCGGCACCACCGGCGACATGGTCCCCCTCGCCACCGTCTTCCTCACCGAGACCCGAGCCCGCCTCGACGGCGAAGGCCGCGCCACGGTGCCGCTCACCGGCTACGACCGCGCCATCCGGCTCCAGCGCCCCACCTCCCGGCCCCTCGCCATCCCCGCCGGCCGATCGACGCCCCTGGCCATCCGAGACCTGCTCCTCACCGTCGACCCGACGCTCACCGCCGACGTGATGACCTCGGCCGGGACCACCCCCCGGCTCGTCTTCGAGTCCGACACCGACCTCTACGCCCAGGCCGGCGACCTGGCCGCCACCATCGGCGGCGAGCTCTACGTCTCCCGCGACGACGTGCTGACCCTGCGCCCCGTCCCGCTCATCACCCCCTTCACGCCAGCCGTCTGGCGGATCACCGAGGAGGTCGACCCGCCCGAGCGCACCTCCACCGCCATCACGGCCGAGACCGTCATCGCCACCGACCGGATCCCCAACGGCATCATCGTCGTCGGCCAGCACTCCTCGATGACCGCTCCGGTGCGCGGCGAGGCCTGGGACATGCGCCCCACCTCACCCACCTACCGGCACGGCCCCTACGGCGACTACCCCCGCTTCGTCTCCACCGAGAAGGCCACCACGATCGCCGCGGCCAACGCCATGGCCACCGCCATCCTCCAGACCGTCAACACCGCCACCGAGGTCGACGTCGAGGTATTCCCCCCGCCGTACCACCTCGTCGCCGGGGACATCGTCTGGGCCGACCTGCCGACCGTCGGCGCCTCCGGTCGCTACATCCTCTGGTCGATGTCCACCCCGCTCGCCGACCCCGGCGGCTCCGCCCAGATCACCCTCCGCCGTTCCATCACCGAGGACGCCTAGATGCTCTCCCGCCGCCTCCGCCGCACCATCGGGTCCAAGGCCGCCACCCAGCGCTTCGCCGAGCGCCCCGCCGGGCCGATCAAGATGGCGACCGTCACCGAGGTGATCCCCGGCGACGGCACCCCCGGCAGCGCGTATGCCACCGTCGAGCTGTCCGACGGCACCGAGACCACCCTCTACCCGACCGGGGGCTATCTCCCCGCCGTCGGCGACCAGGTGCCTGCCATCGCCAACGGCGGCGACCTCGTCGCCTTCACGACGCGCCAGATGGTCGACGGCGACATGCAGTCCAGGACATGGGCAGGCGTCGACGGGCCCCCGGGGTGGATGCTCACCGCCGACGGCATCCTCTACGCGGTCAGCGGCCACTTCAGTGGCACCGTCGAGGCCACCGAGTTCCGAGTGGTCGACTCCCTCGGGGCTGTCCGCATGGTCATCGACGAGCCCGACTTCGGCCCCGCCGTGATCGCCTTCTACACCGGCGTCGCCACCGAGTCGATTCCCGGGCTGCTGGGCCGGTCCTCCTTTGGCGGGCTCACCATGATCTCGTCGACCAGCGCAGGCGGCGCGAAGTCCGGGCTGAACGTGCGCCGCAGCTCCACCGGCGGCGGCACCCGGGGGACGGCGGTGCTGTACGCCAACGACGACGGCAACGTCAACATCGTCGAGATGACGGTCCTCCCCGACGACATCCTCGTCAACGTCAACGGGTCCACCCGGAGCCTCCTCACCCCGCCCACCTTCCACGCCGGGCGCACCACCGTGCAGAGCCCGAGCGCGTCGACCTGGCAGGCCCTCACCCACACGACCGTCCACAAGAACCGCGGCTTCACCATCGTCGGCACCAACCAGTACCGCCCGGACACGCCGGGCCGGTACCGGGCGACCGCCACCGTCGAATGGACGGGCGGCACCTACTGGGCAGGCACCCGGATCAGCAAGAACGGCACCGGCATCGGTGGCGCCTTCGCCGCCGGCACCGCCGACTTCCGCGGGGTCGGCCACAGCATCACCGACGCGATCCACGGGGCATCCCAGGTGGCCACGGAGACCTTCACGCTGAACGGCACCAGCGACTACCTCCAGGTGGCCGGCTACCCCTCGGTGGGCGGCGAGAACGCCACCATGCTCGACCTGCTCATCGAGTACGTCGGGCCCCTCTAGCCCAGCCGCAGGTCGACCCGGGCCGCCCACCACCGACGGTCGCGCCCGGCAGCCACCTCGGCGAGCACCTCGGCCGGGACGGCGACGGTCAACCCCGGCACCGACACGACGAGGTCGATGCCATCGAAGGCCGAGCTGGTCGCCACCAGCGTGCCCGCCGCCTCGGTGAGGTCCCAGGCTGCCCGGAGGCGCTCCAGGCGCCCCGTGGCGGCCACGACGAGGCCGCCCGGCCCAGCGGTGAGGCTCACGCCCCGCAGCGGCGTGGAGGCCTCCACGGCCTCGACCCACATGGGCGCCACCGTGGCGACCACCAGCCGCCAGACCGGCCCACTCGACAGGGAGACGTTCACGGGGCCGCCGGGGCCGCGGTGGGGCCGCAGGAGATATGGGCGCCGTGGGGCCAAGTGGGAGGTTTGGACACCGTGGACACCTCTCCGCCCCTGGTCAGAGCGTTTCCCCTGGTTCTGGTGGTGAGCTGGCCTGTAGGCGGGGGATCGGACACCAGGTGCGCTGACCTGGGATTACGCGCCATCATCGGCCTCCTCGGGCCGCGAGCGGGCCGCACCAGCCAGAAGATGGCGGTCCACGGCCGCCCTCGTCCGCTCCTCCACGTCCGGCCAGAGGTGGGCGTAGGTCTCCAACGTCTCGGTCGGCTTGTCGTGGCCGAGACGGCGCTGCACCACCGTGACCGGCTCCCCCTCGTGGATCAGCAGCGAGGCGTAGTAGTGCCTCAAGTCGTGCGGCGTCGCCCACTCCGGGATCACCTCGGTCGGCACCTCCGCGCCCCGGGCCTGCGCCTCCTCACGTCCGGCCAGCCATGCCCGGTACCTCGCCCGGTCGAACGCCGCCGCCATGCCACCCCGTCGCAGCGGGCGACCCTGGCCGCCCGGGAACACGAGCCCGCCCCGATCCGCGGCGACCTCGTGGCGGGCGCCCAGCACCTCCAGCGCGGCCGCCGGCAGCGGCACCGTCCGCTCTGACGCCCTCGACTTCGGCGGCCCCAGCCGGGTCGGCCCCGACGGCGGCTGCAACGCCTGGCGATCCACTCGCACCTCCCGACGCCCCCAGTCCACCCGATCCCACGTCAGGCCGAGCACCTCACCCGGGCGCAGGCCGGTCCCGGCCATCACCGTGAACACCGACCCCCAGAACGTCGGTGCATGGTCGATGAGGGCACCCACCTGGACGTCGGTCAAGGGCACCACCCTCGCCCTGTCCGGCCTCGGGAGCTGGATGCGGACGCACGGCGACGACCCGATCACCCGGTCATCGGCGGCGGCCCGGAACATCGCCGAGGCGTAGCGGAACGTCACCTCGATCGTCGACGGCGCCAGCGTGTCCTCGAGCCCCCGTACCCATCCCTGGATCTCGGTCCGGCGGACGGCCCCGATCGGCCGGTCGCCCAGCACGGGGTAGAGCCGCCCCACCAGGGCCCGGCGCTGCACCTCTGCCGTCCCCTCCCGGCAGACCTGGGCGGCCCTCCACCGCTCGCCGTAGTCCCGTACCGACATGCGCCCGGCGCGGGGGTCGACGTAGGCGTGGGTCGCCATCTGGATCTCGAGCTCGGCGGCGTACTGGTTCGCCGCCGCCGCCCGATCGAACGACCGGGACCGCTCGCGGCCGTCAGGGTCGCGCCAGCGCACCCGCCACGTCGTCTTGCCGCCGCGCTTGCGGCGCTCGACGTGGGCCACCTACGCGACCCCGCGCCCCTCGGGGCGGATCTGCGCCAGCCAGGTCGCGTGTCGGGCGGTCGCCTCGGGGACATCGAAGTGCTCGACCATGTCGTCGACGGTCACCGGGTCGCCGGTCGAGAGCCGGGCCCGGACGAAGGCGGCGAGCTCGGTGGGCGGGACGAGCCCGTCGGTGGTGATGCGGCGCACGGTCTCCTCCTCCTTGTCGTACAGGGCTCGTGGGCAGTCGGTGGGTGGGACGCCTCGCTCGGCGTGGGTGACCTCGTGGGCGAGCACGGCGTTGCGGTCCCGGCGACCGAGGCCCGAGTCGAGGTAGATGTCCTCGGTGCCGTCGGGGCGGACCTCGATGCGGCCTCGTCCCGATGGGTGGACGTCTCCGAAGTGGAGCCGGGCCTGCTCACGTTGTCGCAGCCGCCGCCACGGGTTGGTCCTCCCACCGGTCATCGGCCGATGGTACGGAGGGCGCGCGACAGTGGGACCGGGCCGCTGGTCAGTCGGCCGTCTTGCCCTTGCCCGACCAGATCAGGAGGGCGCCGAAGGCCACCATGGCGATCGACGGCGCAGCCATGAGGGCCGCCAGGTACCCGTCTGCGAAGGCGTCCCAGACCCACCAGAGGATCAAGGCGGCTACCAGGCCGATGAGCCCGGCCAGGATGAATGCGGGGCCGAGGGCTCGGTTCTGCGCAGCGGTATCTGTAGAAGTCGTCTCCATGGTCCCTCCCGGGATCGGTCAGGCGTCCCAGTCGGCGCCATAGGGGTCGTCCTCGGCCGGCGTGGAGCCGACGCGGGGGCGGGGTCTGAGGTCGGTGGGGGAGGGGGCTAGGTGGGCATCGCCTCCCTCCTCGGCGGCGACGGCGAGCGCTTCGTCGAGTGACGCTTCGAGCTCGTCCTCGAACGTCTCGCCCTGAACCTCGCCGTCCTCGGCCGGGTTGGTGGCGCTCTCGAGGGCGGCCACGCGGTCACGCAGGGCCTCCACTTCGCGCTCGAGCCGCTCGACCTCGTCGCGAGTGGCGAGGCTGATCGGCTCCCGGCCGGGCCCCCCGACCTCCGCACCGACGCCGGCCAGCGGCGTCGGCTCCCGCCCGGCCCGGATCTCATCGAAAGCGTCCCCACGCCAGCCGAGGTGCTCGGCGAGGGCGGCGAGGCGGTCGGTCCGGGCGACGGGCTCGCCGGCCAAGAGCTTCTGGATCGTGACCGGTGCCGTCCTGGCTCCCCGGGCGATCCGGGCGCTTGAAAGTCCACGTTGCTGCATCTCCTGCCGTAGCCGGGCTGCTACCCGGTCCCACCCCTCGTCGGGGTGATCGGTTGTCACGGCAGGCACCATGCGCTCCTCGGCCAGAGAAATACAGCGGCCCGGAGCGAACATTAGCGAACCTCTCTCAAAGAACACTGCTGTAAGTACGCCGTTGTCGTCGGGCTGACCTGCCGTAACGGGTTCGCTGAAACGAAGTCGAACGTACCTATTGCAAGTTCGCTCGACTTCGCTTAGGGTCTGCGCCATGCAGATCAACCGCCACGCACTGAGCGACTTCATGGAGGGGGAGGGGCTCCGGCTCACCGACCTGTCCGCGAAGTCGGGCGTGTCGATCTCCTTCCTGTCCGAGCTCCGCTCCGGCAGCCGCACCGAGGCTTCCGCCGCCACGGTCAGGAAGATCGCCGACGCCCTCAACGTCCGGGTCCGGTCCCTCATGGCCAACCCGAACGAGTCCGACGAGCAGGCCGCGTGATGGCCACCGACCTCCGCTCCGCCCGCCGTCGGCACCCCGCCGGCCGGGACCTGCCCCGCCCCGGCGACATCTACGACCTCCCCGGCGACGACGACACGGGCTGGGGCGCCTGCCGGGCCCTCCTCTGGGAGACCGACGTCGCCGACGCCAACGGCGCCAACCGGGTGGCCGGCGTCCACGACTGGTGGATCATCGCCAGCAACACCCTCGCCACCGGCGTCGTCACCACCATCGACATCACCGGCGGCACCTACGTCGGCCGCGACGCCGCCCTCCTCGTCCACCTCCGGGCGCAGCACGATCCGGTCGAGTCGCTCCTCTGCGACGAGCCCGCCCAGGACGACACCGACCTCGTCCCGCTGCTCGAGCAGTCGGTGGCCATCGCCCAGGCCGCCCGCCGCCAGCGCCACCCCGAGGACGCGGCATGACCGACGCCCGCTTCCTCACCGTCGCCCAGCTCGCCGCCGAGCTCGGGATCTCCCGCAGCGCCGCCTACAACCTCACCGGCCGCGGCGCCCTCCCCGTCGTCAAGATCGGCGACTCGATCCGTGTCGAGCGCACCGCCGTCGAGGCCTTCATCGCTGCCGGCGGCGAGCGGGTGGCCGGATGACCCGCCGCCTGCTCCTCGCCCTCGGCCTCGTCGTCGTCGTCATCTGCTGCGTCCTCATCGTCCTCGACGACCCCGCCGCCACCCCCGCACCGACCACCACCACCACCCACGGAGGCACCCCGTGACCACGATCAGCCGCGAAGGCACCACCTACCTCGACCGGTCCGCCGGCATCAACGTGTTCCGACCCGACGAGGGCGTCACGATCCCCGCCGACCTGCTGGCCGAGGTCATCGAGGAGCTCGCCGGGCTCGGCATGTGCCACGCCGGCGCCACGCTCCCCGCCAACGTCATCGCGGACTGCCGCGACCTGGCCGAGCGAGTCGAGGCCATCGTCCTCGGCGTCGAGCCGGAGGCGGCGGCATGAGCGACTCCGTCTTCCTCACCGACCTGGTCTGGCTCACCATCGGCGCCGCCCTCATCGGCTGGGCCTGGGTCTGCCTCCGCCCCACGATCCTCGACAACCTCGAGGACATCGCCCGGGCGTACCTGCGCCACCGCGATCGCACCCATGTCCGCCGGCTCGCCCGGCGCAGCCCGCAGGTCGGGCGATGATCCGGGTCCCGCTCGACCTGCACGGCGCCCGCGGCCACGCCGCCGACATCATCGTCGAGGACGTTGACGGCGAGGTCTCGCTGACCCTTGACGCCGAGCAACCTGGCGACCGCCCCCAGGACGATCAGCCCGTCGACCGCACGTTGCGACCGCACGAGGCTCGCGCTCTCGCCGCCGCCCTCTGGCACTACGCCGCGGAGGCCGAGCGATGACCCTCACCGCCGAGCCCACCCAGGCCGTCCAGCAGTTCCTTCTCGACGGCGGCGCCCCGCCCGCCCCCGACGCCCAGCTCGTCCGCAACGGCAGGTACCACATCCCCGACCCCGAGACCGGCAAGCCCCGGACGTGGCAGCGGGCCTCCAACTTCGCCAAGCTCCTCGACTCCTCCGAGGGGCTGACCAAGTGGAAGCAGCGGATGGAGGCCATCGGCTTCGTCCGACGCGGCGACCTCCACATCGCCGCCGCAGCCGCCGCCGGCGAGCTCGTCGACGCTGAGGCCGCCCTGAGCGCTGCTGGTGACGACCCGCCCGACAACCTCGTCGCAGCCGTCAAGAAGGCCAAGAGCGACCTCGACGCCGTCATCGACGCCGCCATCGACGCCGCCGGCGGCACCGCCTCGGCCACCACCGGCACCGCCCTCCACTCGTTCCTCGAGCGCATCAACAAGGGGCAGCGCAACGTCGACGTGCCCGCCGCATGGCGCCCCGACATCGCCGCCTACCGCCGCGAGGTCGACCGGCTCGGGCTCGCCCCGATCCACCACGAGATCATCGTCGTCAACCCCCGCCTCGGCGTCGCCGGCCGCTTCGACCTGCTCGCCCGCACCATCCACCGGCCGCTCCCGCTGGTCTGCGACTACAAGACGGGCAAGGTCGACGGCAAGGCGCTCTCCCACGCCCTCCAGATGGTCGCCTACGCCACCGCGACCCACATCTATGACCCGACCACCGGGACCTTCACCCCGATGCCCGAGGTCGACCAGACCGAGGCGCTCATCATCCACCTGCCCCAGGGCCAGGGCGAGTGCACCACCTACTCCGTCGACCTCGTCCGCGGCATCGAGCTCGCCGACCTCGCCCTCGCCGTCCGCGACTCCCGCTCGGGGAACAAGGCCCTCCAGGTCCCCTTCGACACGACCGCCGGCACCTGGCCCACCCCCGAGCCCACCGACGCCGGCCCCCCCGACGAGGCCCCCGCCGACCGCACCACCTGGATCCGCGACCGCCTCGCCGTCCTCAAGGACCAGCCCGCCGCCGTCGAGGCCATCCGGTTCGGGTGGCCCGAAGGCGTCCCGGCCCAGCCGCCGTGGACCGACGAGCAGGCCGATGCCATCTGCGCCACCCTGTCGGCCGCCGAGACGGCGTGCGCCGCACCCTTCCCGGCACCCGACCCCGACGCCGAGGCCGAGCTGGCCGAGGCCCGCCAGGCCGTCGTCGGCGACGATCCCGAGCCGGCCCCGCCCCGGGCCCCCGACTGGCCCATCGACGACGACGGCACGCCCGCCGAGGCCGCCGACCTGGAGGCCATCGCCGCCTCGGTCGCCTCGCTCACCGACGCCCAGCGCGACCGGGTGGCCGAATGGGCTCGCTCCGCCCTCCAGACCGGCGCCCCGTTCGCCGGGCCGAACCAGACCGCCCGGACCGCCGCCATCTGCGCGGCGGTCACCCGGCTGGTCGCCGACCTCTGGGACGACGGCCCCGCCGACCACGAGGCCCTCGCCCGGGCCGCCATCGTGATGGCCGTCTCGGGCCACATCGACGGCCCCCTCTCCATCGTCCCCTCGTGGGAGACCGGCGCCGTCCTCGGCCGCCTCGCCCACGAGGAGGCCCTCCGCCTCGTCGAGATCGCCGCCGGCTTCGCCGCCGGAGACGACGAGGTCAACGACCAGCTCGTCGAGATCATCTTCGCCGCAGACGCGGCGTCCACCACCGCCGCAACCGCGACGGACCCCATGCCCCAGGAGGCAACCCAATGAGCACCCCCGAAGACTTCCTCGCCGAGAACAGCAAGGAGTTCGAGTCCAACCCGCCGTTCAAGTTCTCGGCCCCCGGCGACGCCATCGTCGGCGTCATCGTGTCCGAGCCCCGGGTCGTCGAGGTCGACGACCTCAACGGCAACGGCAAGGTCAACAAGCTGGTGCTGGACGTGAAGTCCAACGCCGACGGCGAGACCTACGCCCTGTGGGTCAACAAGGGCGCCATGGCCCGCGCCGTGGCCAAGGCGTGCCGGGAGGCCGGCGTGGCCGGTATCGCCGAGGGCGGCACCATCGCCCTCCAGCACACCTCGGTGGCCGCACCGTCCCGCCCGGGGTTCAACGGCGCGAAGCAGTACGCCGCCAAGTACCAGGCGCCGACGCCGACGGTCGACGTCGGTGCCGTCTTCGGCTCCGACGCCGCCCAGGCCCCCGCCACCGACCCGTTCGCCGGCATCGGCAACCCGGCGGCCTGACCACTTCCATGAACGGCACCCCAACCACCGACCCCGCCCCGGGCACGAGGCCCGGGGCGGGGCGGCGGCCCTCGGCCGCCATCACCGAGCAGACGATCCACCTCTCGGGCGGACGCACGACGACCGTGGGCGCGCTCCTGGCCTCTGCCGGCATCGAGGACACCCCTGCCGCTCGGCATGTCGCCGCGATCATCCTGACCGCCGTTGGAGGCACCCCATGACCGACACCCGACCAGCCCGACCGCTCCGTCGCCAGCGGGACTGCGACCTGGCCACCTCCCACGACCTCGCCGCCCTCGACGACGCCGGGATCACCTACGAGATCGTCGAGACCTCCGGCCAGGCGACGACGCTGTGCCTCTCGCACGTCGACCTGCACGACCTCGCCGACGTGCTGCGCCGAGGAGACGTCGCCACCACCGACCACCCGCTCAAGAAGATCCTGGACGAGATCGAGGCGGCCGCAGAGGAGGCCGAGGCCGCCGCCGATCAGCTCAAGTGGGCCGCCCGCGACCTCGCACGCGACGCCCGCAAGGCCGCCGCATGAAGGCCACCGCCCCCACCACCGAGCTGCGCCGCATCGTCGGCGTCGCCGCCCGCGCCGCTGGCAAGGGCATCGCCCGCCCCGTCCTCGGCGGCGCCCACCTCCACCTCGACGACGACGGCAACCTCACCGCCACCGGCACCGACATCGACCTCACCATGTCGGCCCGCACCACCGTCGACGGAGGCGACCCCGGCGCCGTCGTCATCCCCGCCGCCCGACTCGCCGCGGTGCTCGGCAAGATCAAGGCCGACGAGATCGCCCTCGCCACCGAGGACGACGAGGCCATCATCACCGCAGGGCGCACCACCGTCCGGCTCCGCTGCCTCCCGCTGGAGGAGTGGCCCCGCATCGCCGAGCCCGACGGGGAGCCCGCAGACCTCGACGCAGAGGTCTGGGACCGCATCGCCCGGGTCGCCATCGCCGCCTCGGCCGACGTCAACCGCCCCACCATCCAGGCCGTCCAGTTCCACGACGGCCAGGCCGCCGGCACCGACTCCTACCGGCTCCACTGGACCCCCATCCCCGACGGCCTCGACGCCCTCGTCCCCGGACGGGCCATCACCGAGGCCCGACGCCTCGGCGACACGGTCACCATGGCCACCGGCACCAACCACGCCACCTTCACCGCAGAGGGCGGCATCGTCACCACCCGCCTCGTCGACGGCAGCTTCCCCAAGTGGGGCGCCCTCGTCCCCACCACCGTCGCCTCGGTCACCGTCGACCGCGACGAGCTGCTCGAGGCCATGGGCATCGCCGAGGTCATCCACGACGACGACGCCAAGGCCCCCATCCGGCTCAACATCACCCCCGACCAGGTCGAGGTCACGAAGACCGGGGCCAGCGTCGGCCAGGCCGCCACCACCATCGACGCCACCACCGACGAGGTCGACACGGGCGGCCTCGTCATCGGCTACAACCCGACCTTCCTGGCCCAGGCCGTCGGCGTCGTCGCCCCCGACGGCGGCCCCGTGACCATCGGCTTCGTCGACGCCACCAAGCCCTCCCGGCTCGCCGGCGCAGGGATCGAGACCCTCGTCATGCCGGTGCGGGTGACGTGATGGATCCGGTGCTCGACAAGCGCTGCCCTGCCCCGGAGCCCCACCGACCCCACGAGTGGTGGCACGGGCAGCACACGCCCGCCCTCTGCCCCGGCCACAAGTGGCAACCGGTGGGGGACGACGACGAAGCCACGCCGATGTACTGGCTGCTCGCCCGGGTGGAAGCGGGCCACGCCTACGCCGGCGACGTCCTCGCCCTCGCCACCGAGGTCCGACGCCTGCGGGCTGCTGGTTCTCCTGCTGTGCCCCCAGCCCCAGACGAACCGCCCACCGCGCAGGCAGCCGCGGTCGTCTCCGCCGCGCTGCGGTGGCGACAGAGCCGCTTCGACCGGGAGGGAGGGACGGCGGGCCAGTACGTCGTCCAGTGCAACGCCTTGGTTGAGGCGATCGACGCATACCTCGCCGCTGCTGTGCCCCCAGCCCCAGACGAACCACCCACGCGGGTCACGGTGGACGACGACGGCGCGGTGATGATCGACGGCCACATCGCCGGGACGATCTGGCACGCCTCCGACCTGGAGACGGTCCGGGCCGCGATGCGGGGTGAGTCACGATGACCGAGCCACGACCAACCCCGCCCGCCCTGTCTCCGTGGGAAACCGACGAGGTCGGCGCTCTAGGAATGGAGTGGGCCGCCTACGCCATGGAGTTGTCCGGCTGGATCGACCGCCGCCTCGCTGCTGTGCCCCCGGCCCCAGACGAACCACCCACAGCAGCCCGCAGCGCCGACGAGGTCGCCCAGTTCGTCTTGCGGGCCTGGGGCGAGCGGCACGGGTTCATGCCTCGTCACGATCAGGACTGGCTTGTGGAGACGATCCACACTGCTCTCGCCCGTCCCGAACCGGAGACCCCCGGGGAGGTTCCGTCGTGAGCGGTGGAGCCCCCAACCCCGACCGATGGGACGGCCTGCGGGAGCAGATCACGCGACTTGGACCCCACCTCGGTGGGCAGGCTGACGGATGGCGCGTCCCCTTCGTCTTCTCCGACGTCAAGGCGCTGCTGGCTGATCGGGATGCTGCTGTAGCCCGAGCCGACCGAGCCGAGACGCTGATCGCTGAGTGGCGGTCGATCGGCCACACCGGACCCAGCGATCGTCGGACGCAGATGCACTACGCGTTCACCCGCTGCGCTGACCAACTGGCGGCTGCTCTGGCTGGTGTCGGGGACCAGGAGACACCCAAGTGATCGCCGCCGTCACCGTCCGCTGCGACGACTGCCGCACCGAGCAGACCATCCGCGGCACCAACCTGGCCACGGCCCGCACCGTCCTCCGGGCCAGCGGGTGGGAGCACACCGTCGAGAACGGCCGGGCCACCGACCGGTGCCCCGGCTGCCTCCAGGACGTCACGAGGAAGCTCCCATGAGCCGCGACCTGATCGTCGGCGTCGACCCCGGCGGCACCGGGGCCATCGCCTTCCTCGACGTCCGCACCGGCGACCTCGTCGACGTCCACGACATGCCCGCCCACGGCGGCATCGTCTCCGCCCCGCTCGCCGCCGACCTCCTCCAGAGGATGGCCTTCCAGTACGGCCGCCTCGTCATCGCCTGGGTCGAAGACGTGCACTCCATGCCCAAGCAGGGGGTGGCCTCCTCGTTCAAGTTCGGCCGGGCTTTCGGCACCATCATCGGCGTCCTCGGCGGGGCCCGGGTCCCTGTCGAGTACGTCACGCCCGCCGTCTGGAAGCGGACCGCAGGGCTCAAGGCCGACAAGGGCATGAGTCGCCGGCGAGCCATCGAGCTCTGGCCCGACCACTCCACCGCCTTCGCCCGGGTCAAGGACGACGGCCGGGCCGAGGCGGCGCTCGTGGCTCGCCACGGGTGGCTGCTGCGGACCCAGGGGGTGGCGGCATGACCACCACCCCGCCACCAGCCGGGGACGCCCCCGCCGCCTGCCCGACGTGCGAGCGCGTCCTGACCCCGTACCACCGCCCCAGCGACGACACCTACCGGTTCCCCGAGCACCCCGTCGCCAACTGGCTCGACCAGCCCGAGGTCGAGGGCCACCGCTGCTGCGAGTCCAACGACCCCGTCCGCCCCTACGACTACCGGGCCGCCGAGCGCGCGGCACGAGCAGCGGGGGAGCAGGGGGCGGCGGCATGAGCGCCACCTACGTCGTCGCCGACGTCCGAGACGCCCTCGCAGCCCTCCCGGACGGCTCCGCGGACCTGGTGCTGACCTCGCCGCCGTTCCTGGCGCTGCGCTCGTATCTCCCGAGTGACCACCCGGACAAGGGCCGGGAGATCGGGTCGGAGCCGACCCCGGCGGCGTTCCTCGACACGCTGCTGGGTCTGTCCGCGGAGTGGCGGCGGGTGCTGGCACCGCACGGGACGCTCGCCGTCGAGCTGGGTTCGACCTACTCGGGAGGCAGCCGCAAGGGCGGCGACTACGCCGACGGAGCATGGAGGGGCGACCAGGAGAAGTTCGGAGGCTCGTCGTCCTCGTCCCGTGAGTCGGGGTGGTCCATTGCCCAGGCGACATGGCTCGCCGGCGTGATCGACACAGAGGGTTACATCGGCGTTCGCCGGCAGGAATCCCAGCGCCGCTCCCCGTCGTTCCAAACCCAAGTGCGGGTCACGATGATGGAGCGCCAGGTGGTCGACCGGTGCGCTGAGGTCACCGGCGTCGGCAACGTCACCCAGGACGGGCGCGGCGCCTACTCGTGGTCAGCGAACGGGCAGATGGCCCGGTACGTGCTGACCAACATTTGGCCCCACCTGCTCATCAAGAAGCGCCAGGCGATGGCCGGCATCGAGCTCCAGCGCCACATCGAGGACACGAAGCGACGAGGCCAGTACGCCCCGCTCGAGACCGGCGACGTCGAGTACCGGCAGATGATCCGTGAGTACGTCATGGGCCTGAACGCTCGAGGCGAGGAGCGGGGCGTGTACCAGCCAGAGTGGACCCCTCCGACGCCACCCCGGATTCAGCACTCAGCGACGGGCGCCTTCGACGGGTGGCCCCTCGACAAGTGCGATGCGCTCATCCCCGAGATGTACCGGCTCGCTCTCGCCTACGGCCGCAACCCTCTGACCGGGGAGGAGTCTCCAGCGGGCATGTGGCGCATCCGCAACGTGGTGAGGTGGGTTCGCGCCAACCCCCCAGTTGGGGCTTTGGGTGACAAATTTCGCTGTGCCACGAGCGACCTGGTGGTGGCGTGCACCAGCCGCACCCGATGGTTCGACCTCGACGCCGTCCGCACTCCGCACCAGGAGGCCAGCCGCATCCGGGCTACCCCGCGACCAAAGCGGCACGACGACAGCCACCCGGGCACCGGTTGGACGTCCGCCCGCCCAGAGGTCGACCAGAACCCTGCGGGTGCTCCGCCGCTCGACTGGTGGTCCATCCCACCCGGCGGCTACAAGGGCAGCCACTACGCCGTGTTCCCCCCCGAGCTGTGCCGGCGTCCCATCGAAGCGATGTGCCCCCGCCGGGTGTGCCGCACCTGCGGAACCCCCAGCCGACGGGAGACAGAGAACCCGAACGCCGGTCACGGCCGGAACCCTTGGGGCGGCCAGGTTGGCGAGCATGGGTTCGGTGACCGTCCCAATGTCGCCGAGCGACTGACCACCGGCTGGTCGTCGTGCGGTTGCCCCGGCACCGACGGTCTCCGGTTGGACGGCTGGCACCGCGGCAACGGCTGGCGCCCCGGGCTCGTCCTAGACCCGTTCGGAGGCTCCGGTACGACCGGATTGGTGGCGACCGGTCTGGGCCGTGACGCCCTCCTGTTCGACCTCGACGCCCGCAACCTCGACCTGGCCCGGGAACGGCTCGGGATGCTCCTCGCCGAGTCCACCCTCGACGAGCTGGGGGCGGCGGCATGACCTGCTCGACTTGCCCCCACCCGGCCACCCACCGGCTCCGCTCCGGCCACCTGCTCTGCGATGGCTGCGCCACCCGCACCACCGCCGCCCTCGACCGGGCCCACCAGGCCCGGCTCCCACGTCCGCTGGAGGTCCAGGGCCACCTCGACCTCGCCCCAGGAGAAGCTGCATGACCGACCACATGGGATCCGTCTACCGCTACGACACGCTCGGCTGCCGCTGCGACGCCTGCCGGGCCGCCAACGCCCGCAAGCACCGCGACATCCGAGCCCGACGTCAGAACAGCAACCGGCCCCGCGACCGCTGGGCGGAGACCGAGCCCCACGACGGCCCCGAAGCCGACCCCCGATGGCGGGAGGACGCGGCCTGCCGCGGCACCGACCCGGGGCTCTGGTTCCCCCCGCAGAGCGTCACCCTGTCGGCCGAGGTCCGCGCCATCTGCGGCGGGTGCCCCGTCCGAACCGAGTGCCAGGAGTACGCCATCGTCACCGTCCAGACCCACGGGATCTGGGGCGGGCTGACACGGCGGGACCTCGAGGCCGCCCGACGTCGACGGCGGGCGGCGTGAAGGTCGGCTCCCTCTTCTCCGGCTACGGCGGCCTCGACCTCGCCGTCGAAGCGCATTTCGGCGCCGAGACCGCCTGGCAGGTCGAGGTGGACCCGCACGCCTCCAAGGTGCTCGTTGCCCGCTTCCCCGGCGTGCCCAACCTCGGCGACATCACCCAGATCGACTGGGCGCAGGTGGAGCTCGTCGACATCTTGTGCGGGGGCTTCCCGTGCCAGGACATCAGCTCAGCCGGCCTCGGTGCCGGCATCAAGGAAGGCACCCGCAGTGGCCTCTGGTTCCGATATGCCGACGCCGTTCGCGTTCTACGACCGAGGTACGTGGTCATCGAGAACGTCGGAGCTCTTCTCCGACGAGGGCTCGACATCGTCCTCGGTGACCTGGCCGCGCTCGGGTATGACGCGGAGTGGACGTGCCTACGTGCTGCCGACGTCGGTGCCCCGCATCGACGCGAGCGCGTCTTCCTCGTTGCCCACCCCCACGACGTCGCTGGGGGGACCCAGGGGGAAGCCGAACCGGGAGACGGCACGGCGACGGTTGGAAGACGAGGGGCGACGTTGTCTCGACGACGCGGTGACGATGCTCCCGACGCCGACGGCAGGGGATTCGGTCGGATCGAGGAACAGCACGGCCAGGCGCCGCCCCGACTCGACCGGGAACATCGGCGACACGCTGACCGACGCGGTGTGGAAGACGCACGGAGCGCCCGAGGGCGCCCTGGTGAAGGAGGGTTCAGTGCCGCTGCTGCCGACACCGGCGGTGAACGACATGGGGGAGGGCAAGACGGTCGAGGCGTGGGACGAGTGGACCGGGAAGATGCGGGAGGCCCACGGGAACGGGAACGGCCACGGCAAGTCGCTGGCGATCGAAGCGCAACGGCTGACTGTCACACCCCAGGAGGAGGATTGACCCATGGGGACCCAACCGAAGCCGGACCCAGAGAAGTTCTGCCCCGTCTGCGGGACGCAGATGTTCCGCAAGCGGTTCAACGGCCGACTCGAGGACCGGACCCGGTTCCTGACACGGGTCAACTGTTCACAGAGCTGCGGGAACACGAAGGTCGACGTGACGAAGGACGCCCACCACTGGCGGGCTCGCCAGCACAGGGGCGTGGCGTGCGAGGACTGCGGGACGACGAAGGGGCTGCACGTCCACCACGTCGACCGGGACCACACGAACAACGACCCATCGAACCTGCGGACGCTCTGCGGGTCCTGTCACCTGCGTCTGCACTGGCGGGAGGATCGACCGGCACGGATGGCGTCAGCTGGGGGCCGTACGGCCCGGCGATCCATCGCTGGGAACTGATCCTCGGGCGCCCTGCGCCACAACCCACAGATGAGAAGGGGCGGCTCTCGCCCTGGTTCGTCGAGTTCCTCATGGGCCTACCGGAGGGGTGGGTGTGCGACCACCTCGACCGCCGCCCGGCCCTTCGTGCGCTCGGGAACGGCGTGGTTCCGCAACAGGCGCTCGCCGCCCTCCGCCTGCTCGACGCCCTCGGCGTCGGTTCGAAGGCCGCAGCGTGACCACCTCCACCCCGTGCATCCCGCCGCTGGGCCCGGATGCAGCCACGGTGCTCCCAGAACGTGAAGGACCCGGCGACGCTGACGACGTCCCGGGTCCGTGGCCGACGATAGGAGAGGCGCCGACGTGGACATCGTGACCAGCGGGCTCCTGCCACCAGGGATGCGCACTTGAGCGCCGCCGAGCAGCCCCTCCCGCTCTTCGCGGCCGCCGTCGAGCGGTACCGCGACGCTGGGTGGGAGGGCGTCCTGCCGATCCCGGCCCGGAAGAAGTCGAGCCCCCCGTCCGGGTTCACCGGCGACTCCGGCGCCTACCCGACCGAGGTGCAGCTCAGCGCGTGGGCGCGCGGTGCTCCCGACGCCAACATCGCCCTGCGGATGCCGCCTGACGTCATCGGCATCGACGTCGACGCCTACGGCGACAAGCCCGGCGGCAGGACCCTGGCCGCCCTTGAGGCCCAACTGGGTCCGCTCCCGTACACCTGGACCTCCACCAGCCGCCACGACGGGGTCAGCGGGATCCGGCTCTACAAGATCCCGCCCGGCGTCAAGCTCGTCGGATCGCTGCCGGGCATCGAGATCATCCAGCGCCACCACCGCTACGCCGTCGTGGCCCCCTCCATCCACCCCGACGGGCGCGAGTACCGCTGGATCGACCCCGACGGCGTCGAGGGGAGCGACGTCGCCTACCGCGAGGACGTCCCCGACCTCCCGCCTGCCTGGCTCGAGCACCTCCGAGCCGATCGCCACACGACCGCCGAGCGGCGCGTCCTGGCCACCGGACAGCAGGAGCCCTCCAGGGCCGTCGACAGCGCCCTCGGCGGGGCCATGCGGCGCCTCACCGTCGGCACCCGCCACGACGGCGCCCTCTCCGGCGTCACGGCCCTCACCCGGCTCGCCCACGAAGGCCACCCCGGCGCAGACGACGCCATCGCCACCCTCCAGCGGGCCTTCCTCGCCGCCGTGGCGGCCGACGGCAGCCGCAACGAGCGCGAGGCCGCCGCCGAGTGGCAGCGGATGGTCGACAGCGCCGAGCAGCTCGTAACCACCACGCCCTCGACCCGACCATCCTGGGACGAGCTCACCGCCCAGAAGATCGACCCGTTCGCTGGGATCCTGCCGGCCGGGACGGTCACGACCCCCTCGCCCACACAGACCCCCGAGCGACCACCCGAGGGCGAAGAGGACCCCGACGGGGATCCGGCCCCCGACGAGGGCGACCCGACGATCGACGGCGACGACTGGGAGCCGGCTGACATCCGAGGCGCCCTCGACGTCGGGCTCGTCTCCCCACGACCCACGATCCTCCGTCCCATCGACACCGACCTCGGCCTCATCTACGAGGGCCGGGTCAACATGATCTTCGGCGAGTCCGGCGCCGGGAAGACGTGGTTGGCCCTCGCGGCGGTCGCCGAGGCCATCCGCGACGGGCTCCACACGGTCATCATCGACCTCGAGGACAGCCTCGTGGGGACCCTGACCCGCCTCCGGGCCCTCGGGCTCACCGACGACCAGCTCGTCAACCAGCTCTCCTACATCGCGCCAGACACCGCATGGGGGGTCCGGGGCGCCACCGTCCTCGCCCGGATCATGGCCGCCCACGACGTCGCCCTCGTCGTCATCGACTCCGTCGGCGAGGCCATGGCTGCCGCCGGCGTGAAGGGCAACAACGACGACGAGGTCGCCGAGTGGATGAAGAACTTTCCCCGGGCCATATCGGTCCGGGGGCCGGGCGTCCTGCTCCTCGACCACGTCCCCAAGGACGCCAACGCCCCCGCCGGCTACTCCATCGGCTCCCAGCGCAAGCGCGCCGCGGTCACCGGCGCCTCGTACCGGGTCGACGCCATCAAGGTGCCCAGCCGCAGCGACGACGGCATCTTGGAGATCACCGCCGCCAAGGACCGCTGGGGCCATCACACCCAGGGCCGCAAGGTGGCCACCGTCAGGGTCACCCACGGGCTCGGGAACCTGCTCTCGGTCACCCTCCTGGCCCCCGAGGGGATGCCGAAGGCACCTGACGGCGAGGACCGCCCCACCGAGCTCATGGAACAGGTGAGCCGCTACCTGGAGACCAACCCCCGGGCGACCACCAACGCCATCAAGACCGTCGTCGGCGGCAAGGCCCAGTACGTCGCCCAGGCCATCCGCCGGCTCGTCGTCGAGGGCTACGTGTTGCAGGAGGGCGGCCCCAACCGGAGCCACCTCCATTCGTCGATCGAGGCCTTCCGCAAGCCCGGAGGTGACCTCGACGGACTCATCGCACCGGCCTCCAACCCTGTGGACAACCCTGTGGACAACCCTGGTTCGCTGGGTGAGTCCCGGGTGAGTCCCGGTGAGTCCCCGAGTCCCGGGAACCACCCAGTCCCGGTGAGTCCCGTCCCGCCCCCCCCCGTAGGGGGCGGGACTCACCAGAGGGACCCACAAGAACCCACCTCAAGCGTCGGGTGGGTCCCGGACTCACCGGAGGGCTCCCTCGACGAAGAAGCCCTCGAGGACATGAGGAGGCACCGACCCTGATGACCTCGCGTCCCTTCGCTCGCCCGGCGAGCGCCTCCACACCTGTCAACCCGACCCAGGAGTCGACTCCATGATGATCACACCAGCCGCAGCCGATCGGTTGCGCGTCGACGACCACTCGCCACCCGAGCCGCTCACGTCGGACGAGTTGCGGGAGGCCGCCATCGCCTGTGCCCACTTCGGCATCGACCGCCTCCGCCCCGTGCTCGATCCACTAGCCGACCGTCTGCGCCAGCACGCCGCCCACATCGACGCGCTCGAGGAGCGGCTGGGATGACCCCGGGCATCACTGTCTGGGTCGTCGAGAAGGTCGACGACAACGTCGACTACGGGTGCAACCCGGACACCGAGATCCTCGGCGTCTACGCCACGCTGGCCGCCGCCCAGGAGCACCACCCGTCGCCGGCCTGGGGGCACCACGACCCGGTCGGCGCCTACCCGGAGGCGTGGGTGTCCGCCGACGGCGGCCTCACCATCGAGCCCTACGTCGTCCAGGGCCCGCCGGTCCGGTGCCGGCACTGCCACGAGCTCGACCCCGCCCACGACCCCGATTGCCCGGAGGCGACCCGATGAGCCGCATGATGCCCTACGAGTGCGAGCATGGCGTCACCGTCGACTGGGGGGACTTCGGCCCCCACCAGTCCGACGAGGACTGCCGCCGCGACTACGGCCGCTGGCCCGGTGACGGTGCTCCTTGCCCGACCTGCTACCCGACCTGCCCGCAGTGCGACGCCGACGAGGCGATCCGATGGGCCGCCGCGGTCAGCCGCATGCGATTCGTCCTCGATCGCGTCCCCCGCAAGGTGGGGCACTTCAAGGGCGGCGATCCCGAGGCGGCGCTGCTGTACGTCCTCGAGGGGGAGCCATCGTGACCACCGCCGACCGCATCGCCACCACCGACCCCGCCGCCTGGCGCCCACCCGACACCGCCCCGTGCCGCGCCACCTCCAGCCAGGGCGTCAACTTCTTCCCTGACCGGACCAGCGCCGAGGTCGGCTGGAACCGCTACGACGCCGGCCGCTCCGCCAAGGCCATCTGCGCCGGCTGCCCCCTCGCTGCCCCGTGCGTCACCGCCGCGGTCGCCCGCAACGAGCGCTGGGCGATCTGGGGCGGCGCCGGCGGTGGCCGACGCCGGGCCCTGCGCCGATGGTGGGGGACCGAGCACTGGCCCGACGCCCTCGCCGCCCACATGCGCGACCTCCACGGCCAGCGGGCCCAGCCCGACGACGACCGGTGGCTCAAGGTGGGTGGGGCCGAGCGCGAGTGCGGCAAGCGGGGCACGTTCGCCACCGGCTGCCGCTGCGACCCGTGCTCGGTGCGGGCCGGCGTCGAGGGGGCGATGGCGTCCACCAGGTTCGGGCGGTCGCTGTCCCCAGCGGTGGCGGCCTGGGCCGAGGGGGTGGCGGCGTGACCCTCCGCACCGTGCTCGGCCTCAGCGCCGACGACCTGCGCCTCGCCGCCCGCACCATCGACGCCTTCACCGGCGCCCCCGCCGACGACTGGGGACTGGCCGCCCGCCTCCGGGCCGCCGCCGCCCTGCTCGACCCACCCACCGAGGAGCCCACATGACCACCGACCCGCCGACCGCGCACCTCAGCGCCTTCGACGCCGAGGGCTTCGCCGCCCTCGGCTACGACGTCACCCACCGAGGAGCCCACATGACCACCACTCCGACCTTGGCCGAGCGCCTGGAGTCCTACGGCATCACCGAGCCCGAGCGCCGAGCCCGAGAGCTCGGAGCCCTCGCCGTCGATGCCGTGCTGGACCTCCTCGGCAGGGGCGTCGTCGATCTGCCCTGGCTCGCCGAGGTCGGCTTCGGCACCGAGCCACGCCAAGCGATCTGCCGCCTGCTGCTCGAGCGGGCGACCTTGACCCTCGACGACATCACCGAGGAGCCCACATGACCACCGACCTGCCCGCCCTCTTCGACGTCGGCTACGTCCTCGCCCTCCCCGGCTTCGAGTGCTCCGCCGTCGGCGCCCGACCAACCGACCTCGACGCCATCGACCCGGCCGCCACCCTCGCCGCCTGCGCCCAGCTCCGACCCGTCGGAGACGTCTCCCGCTGGCTCCTCGGCGACTTCGCCGCCGGCCTCATGGCCACCGTCGGCGAGGCCGAGGCGATCCGCCGCCTCGCCGTCCAAGGCCACAACCAGGCCGAGTTCGAGAAGGCCGTCAAGCTCGCCCTGGCCGTCCCCCACGGCGTGCGCCGGCCCGGGCTCACCTGGTCCCACCACGAGGAGGTCCACCGACTCGACCCGCCTCTCCAGGCGTTCTGGCTCGAGGTGGCCGAGACCGAGGGCCTCTCGGTACGGGAGCTCCGAGCCGCCATCAAGGCCGACCTGGAAGCCGACCAGCCCGCCCTCGAAGGCACCGAGCGGCTCCCTCACCCACCTGAGACGCTGCTCCGGCGTGCGCTGGCCGACGCCGGCCCTGACACCCCGGTGCTGTGGCTGCCGAGCGCAGGCGGGCTCTCAGCGGCCCGTGTCGTCGACACGGCGCGCCACGGTGAGCGGGCGGTGGTGGTGGTCGAGATCGACGCGGCGCTGCTCGAGCAGCTCCCGGTGACCGAGGCGGGGGAGGCGGCATGATTCTCACCGATGAGGAGAAGGAGACTGCCAGGACGATCGCCCGAGTGGCGCGGTTGGCAGGCGTCGACGATGGCACCGCATGGGCGATCGGTCAGGTCGCTGCCGAAGTGCTCCGACCTTCGCCGACCGAGGACCCGACATGACCACTAGCCGGACCCGCACCACCACCCCCCTCGGCGAGACCTGCGCCCAGTGCGGCCGGATCCACGAGCGCTGCGCCGGCCACGCCAAGCACTCCAACGAGGAACGCCACGCCAAGGCCCTCGCCAAGTGGGGCCACGAGCCCTTCCCGTGCATGAAGTGGCACCGCAAGGGCCAGGAGGTCTGCACCGACCACGGCGGCCGAACCCCGAAGGGCCTGGCCGCCGGCGCCCGTCGCATCGAGCACGCCCAGATCCTCGGCCGCATGGGCGAGCTCATGGCCGAGGCCGGGGCCGAGGTCGACGACCTCGACGGCCCCGAGGCGCTCCTCGCCGCCATCCGCCGCACCCGCCGGATGGTCTGGGCGCTGGACGCCATGGTCGGCGACCTCGACTCACCGACCACCACCGACCACAACGGCAACGCCGTCCCGCACCCGATCATCGGCCAACATCACAAGTACCTCGCGCTGCTTGGCGGCATGGAGGAGGGGGCGCTCCGCCTTGGCCTCGACGTCCACCGCCAGCAGCGTCGGGAGGGCGAGCTGGCCACGATCGGCACCATGGTGCGTGAGCTGGTCGCCGGGCTGGGTCGCAGCCTGGACGACCCCGAGGTGGTGCCGGTGGTGGATCGGGTGCTGGCGCTCATGGCCGACAACGACGAGGCGGCGTGATGGGCCTGACCCCGTACTACGACGAGGACGGCGTGACGATCTACCACGGCGAGGCGCTGGACATCCTGCGCCAGCTCCCCGACGCGGCGGTCGCCGCCGTTGTCGCTGATCCGCCGTATTCGTCGGGCGGCGCGTTCCGAGCAGACCGTCAGGCCGACCCTTCAACCAAGTACCGCGGATGGAGCCAGGGCGCGGACGGGGGCAGCGTCGCCCCCAAATCGACGCCAGGATCTTTCACCGGTGACTCCCGCGACCAGCGCGGGTACGCCTACTGGTCGGCGCTATGGATGAGTCAGGCATGCCGAGTCTCGTCCGTTGGCGCTCAGTGCTTCGTGTTCACCGACTGGCGCCAGCTCCCGACCACCACCGACGCCGTGCAGGCAGGCGGCTGGTCGTGGCGCGGGGTGCTCGTCTGGGACAAGGGCGTCGGTCGACCGATGAAGGGCCGATTCCGCAACCACCTCGAGTACGTCGTCTGGTCCTCGTCCGGGCCGATGCCGTCCCCCGATGACGTCTACCCGTCCACGCTTTTGCGGCACTCGCCGCCCGGTCACGCCGAGCGGGTGCACGTCACGCAGAAGCCCGAAGGGCTCATCCGCGAGATCCTGTCGGTGGCTCCTCCTGGTCTGGCCCTCGATCCGTTCATGGGTTCGGGCACGACCCTGCGGGCGGCAAAGGATCTTGGCCGCAAGGTGATCGGCATTGAGCAGGACGAGGCCTATTGCGAGATTGCCGCGAGGCGTCTCGCCCAGACTGTCCTCGACTTGGGCGAGGCTTCGTGAAGGGTCTCACGCTCGAGGAGCTCCGGGCCGCCGTCTACCCGCCACCGCCACCTACCGCCGCCGACGTCTGGGCCGACCTCGGCTGGACCCCCCAACCCAAGCAGGCCCGCGCCGAGGCCCTCGCCGCCGAGGTCAACGAGCTCCTCTTCGGCGGCTCGGTCGGTGGCGGCAAGTCCGAGTGGCTCCTCCACCACGCCGTGGCCGAGATGCTCCTCCACCCCGGCAACCGCGGACTGATCCTGCGCCGCACCATGCCCAAGCTCACCCGGTCGCTCCTGCCCCGCGCCGAGGCCCTCCTCGCCGGCATCGCCCGCGCCAACCGCAACGAGCACACCTTCACCTTCGACAACGGCTCCGTGCTGGAGTTCGGCCACCTCCAGCACGCCCACTCCGTCACCGACTACCAGGGCGCCGAGTACGGCTTCGTCGGCTTCGAGGAGGTCACCGAGTTCCTCGAGGAGCAGTGGGACGCCCTGTCTGCCCGTGTCCGGGCCCCGGCCGACGGCATCCGGCCCCACATGGCCGCCACCACCAACCCGGGCGGCGTCGGCCACCGCTGGGTGAAGCGCCGGTGGGTGAAGCCCAAGCCCGAGGACGTCGCCGCCGGCGGTCCCGTGCCCGGCCCCGGCGAGCTCTGGCAGGCCCAGCCCCGCGTCGAGGGCGAGGACCCGGTGACACGCGTCTTCGTGCCGTCGATGCTGGAGGACAACCCCGCCCTCCTACGCCGCGACCCCACCTACCGGTCCCGCATGCTCGCCGGCATCGCCAACCGGGCCGTCCGCCAGGCCGTCGCCTCCGGTGACTGGGACGCCATCGACGCCATCGAGGGCGCCCTCTGGACCTGGCCGATGATCGACGGGCACCGCTGCTCGCCGGCCTGGACGGGCCCCGGTGCGGGCGCGGGCGGGCTGGTGCGCGTCGTGGTCGGCGTCGATCCGGCCGCCACTTCCGGTCCCGACGCCGACGAGACCGGCATCGTCGTGGCCGGCAAGGGCGCGGACGGGCGCTTCTACATCCTCGCCGACCGGTCCATCCAGGGCGCCACGCCTGACGAGTGGGGCCAGCGGGCCGTCAAGGCGTACCGCGACCACGAGGCGGACCGGGTGGTGGCCGAGCGCAACAACGGCGGCGACATGGTCGCCCACGTCCTGGCCACCGTCGACCGCCACGTCCCGGTGAAGACGGTGTGGGCGTCGCGGGGCAAGGCGATCCGGGCTGAGCCGGTGGCGGCGCTCTACGAGCAGGGCAAGGTGTCCCACGCCGGGACCTTCCCCGAGCTCGAGGAGCAGCTCACCTCCTGGACGCCCGACTCTGGCGACTCCCCGGACCGGCTGGACGCGTTGGTCTGGGCGTTGACCGAGCTGGGCGTGGGCGGGCCGCCGCCGGCGATGTCGACGGCCTACGACAACCAGGCGCTCGACGGGGACCGGTAGTAGTCGCTGCATCCCTGCGAATACACAGCAGTGGGCGCACTGTGCACGGTGACGACACCGCCCCCGGGATGAGACCCCGAGGGCGGCGGTACGGGCCACCGACATGGCCCAGGAACGAAGGTAGCCGTGAAGGTCCGCATCTCCATCGAGGGCACCGCCCCGCTGCTGTGCCACAACATCCAGCTCGCCGACCCGCTCAACCCCATCGCCAAGGCCATGAAGGCCATCTCGGCGAAGCGCAAGAAGACCGAGGACGACCACGAGCAGCTCGCCCGGCTCGAGTTCGAGGGCGGCCTGTACCTGGCTCCCGGTGTCGGCCCCTACGTGCCGGGCGTGAACATCGAGAAGTCGATCGTCGAGGGCGCACGGATCACCAAGCAGGGCAAGCAGGTCGAGCGCGGCCTGTTCGTCACGGACAACGAGGTCCCGCTGCTGTACCAAGGCCCCCGGGCTGTCGAGGATCTCTGGGCCGACGTCAACTTCCGGTCGTCGATGGCGGTCAAGGTCGGCCAGGCTCGGGTGATGCGCACCCGTCCGATCTTCCGATCGTGGGCCCTCGACGTCGACGCCGAGGTCGACCCGGCTCTGCTCGACATGGCCAACCTGTCGGCGATCTGCGAGGACGCCGGCCGGATGGTCGGCATCGGCGACTACCGGCCCCGGTTCGGCCGGTTCGACGTCGAGGTCCACGCGCTCTAACCCTTGGCTTGGCAGTTCCCGGCAGCGCTCCGCAGGGCCCGCCATGCTACGGCTAGGCCTGTCATGGCCCGGCAGGGAGGGCGACGAGCAGCCACCCAGGTGCGAGGCCTGGGCGCCCACGACCACGGCATGACACGCCGAGGCACGACGAGGCTAGGCCAGGTTCGGCAGGGCGTGGTAAGGCGCGACACCGCTTGGCGAGGCATCGAAGGACGGCTGGCAGCCACCAGGGTTCGAGGCCCTGGCGTCCACGATCGAGACACCGCCGGACCCGGCTAGGCAAGGCGCGTCAAGACAGGGCTCGGATCATCACTACCTACGAAGGAGCACGGATGACCGTGACGTTCGAACCCAAGGGCGAGGTCGCCGAATGGCGACTCGTCTACGACCACCTCGTCGGCCTCAAGGTCGGCGACATCATCACCTACGACCGACTCTCCGGCATCCTCGGCCGCGAGTTCCTCCACGGTCGGGGCCCGTTCCACCGGGCCAACCGCGAGCTGCTCGCCACCCACCGCCTCGGCCTCGTCAACGTCAAGGGCGTCGGCTATCGCGTCGTCACTGCCGCCGAACACGAGGACGCCGCTCGAGGCCAGCACCGATCCGCTCGACGGCGGCTGCGTCGAGCCAAAGAGTGGATCGAGCACACCGACCGAGCCGACCTGACCCCGGAGGTGCGATCCCGCTTCGATCAGCTCGAGGAGCATCTCTCCCGTCAGATCGACTTCACCCGCCGCCTCGACGGTCGACTCAAGAAGGCCGAGCAGGCCATCGCCGAGGTGCGCGAGCAGCAAGCCGACTCGGCCGGCGACGTCGAGGCTGTCGGGGCGAAGGTCGACCGCCTCATGGAGGCGTTGACCCGTCGAGGCATCGACCTCGACACGGACGCCGCCTGATTCCTCGAGGCTTGACTTGGTTGGGCCTGGCAGGACGGGGCGAGACCAGACAGTGGCTTGGGCAGAGGTCCGGCGCGAGGGGCTACCACCATCGTGTCGGACTTCTGCACTTGGACGCATCCGCCGATCGCGCCCGACGATCCCGAAGGTGGCGACCATGGCTGATCCCGAGACCCCAGGCCCGCCCTACCCTCCCACAGACCTCGCCGACAGGCTCTACATGATCGGGGTCAACCACCCCACGGGCCGAGCCACCATCCTCGGCGAGCAGGCCGTCAACATCGTGCTGCGCTACATCGACGCGCACAGCGGCCCGGGACTTGAGGGGGCCATCGAGGTCATGACCGAGCTAGGCATCCGTGGCACCCGCAACCGGATGGTGTGGCTGACACTCCTCGGCGAGAAGCGGGTCTACGACGACATTTCGTGGGATGGACCCGACCAGCCGGAGCCCGAGATGCTGCGTCTCGCCGAGGAGGTCGCCGAAGGGTTGCTCGTCTCCTTGGGGACTGCCATCTCTTGGCTGGAGGGCGCCGAGCGGCTGGTCCGGTACGACAAGGGTGGAACCATCCCCGTGGGCCCGACCCGCGCCGAGAACCCGACTGACGAGGCCGAGCCGGTGCAGCGCCTCCAGGTCGGCGAGCGAGTGATCCGACGGGACGAGATCAACGGCCTCTAGCCACCCTGCATCCCCTCGCCCTGCATCCCCTGCCGCCACCGTCGCCGGGTGGCCCGACCCCGAGCGATCACCGTCGACCTGTGGAGTCCGTTGAGCCACAAGGCTCTCGTCGGCGACCCCGACGACGACCCCGGCGTCGGCGCCCCCACCTGGTGCCCACCGTCAGAGTCCAGGCGCGTCCGGGCCTACCTCGCCCGCGCCGCCTACCTCGGCGGCAACGCCCGGCTCCTCCTGCCCCCGACGACCTCCGACAAGGCGATCGCCAACCGCCGCGAGTACGGCGACCCCGCATACATCGTCGACCGCATCGTCGCCGCCGTCCTCGGCGACGGCGCCACCTGGACAGTCGACGGCGCCGACGAGGACATCCCCGACGAGCCCGACCTCCCACCCACGCCCACCGAGCCCGGCGAGGACGCCACCGACCTCGAGCGCCGGATCTTCGACGTCCGCCTCGCCCGCTGGGAGGCGCAGGCCGAGGAGGCCTTCGCCGCCTGGGTCGACGCCTGGGCCACCCAGCCCGCCCTCCGCCAACGCCAGGACGAACTCCGGGCCTGGGTGACCCGGGCCGGCATCGACGCCGTCGTCCACGAGACCGAGCACGACACGGCCGGTCTCGGCGACTCCGTCGTCGTCCTCTGGCACCAGGCCGGCGACTGGCCCCGCCCCGAGATCATCCCGCCCGAGGCGTACTTCCCCGTCCGTGGCGAGCACGACGACGGCGCCTTCCCCAGCAAGGTCCACCTGGCGTGGGAGTTCACCCTCGACGTCGTCGACGGCGGTGTGTGGGTCGAGCGCCGCTTCCTGCGCCGCGTCACCTTCGAGCTCGCCGAGCTGGCCGAGCTGCGATCGGTCCCGGTCGACGGGACCTTCCGGGCCTGGGCCGGCGCCGACGGCATGCCGGCCGACGCGCCCACCCTCCGCCCCGACGAGGCCGTCGAGGTCGACCTGGACCGTGGCGCCTTCGTCACCCGCGCCTACCCGTGGGACCGGCCCGCCGAGGACGAGGCCGGCGAGGCCGTCGACCTCACCGAGACCGCCGAGGACCGCGAGCCGAGCCGCATCGTCTGCCTCTACAGCGACGGCACCTGGGCCCTCGACGACGTCACCACCCGCCTCGACGACCTCGACGAGGCCGCCGCCGTCTGGCGCCCCTACGGCGAAGGCCTCGCCTACCGTGCCGACTACGGCATCGATTTCCTGCCCGTCCTCCACACGCCGAACACCCCGACCGGCAAGGAGCACTGGGGCCGGTCGGTCATCGACCTCGTCGTCCAGGTCCTCGACGACCTCGCCGGCGCCGACACGGCCGCCGCCTCGGCGTCGCGGTACCTCAAGGACCCGACCGTCGCGCTGGAGGGCGCCGAGCTGCCCGAGGGCCAGGCGCCGATCATGGTGCCGGGTCACATCCTCACCGGGAAGCTCACCCCGCTGGACCTGTCGCTGGGCCTCGAGAAGCTCATGGATTACCGGGAGTCGCTGCGCGACCGGGCCGCCACCAACGTCTCGCTCCCGGCCGACCTCCTCGGCCGCACCGAGGACGGCGGCCCCGAGTCCGGCTTCTCCCGGTTGATCCGCTGGACCCCCTTCGCCCAGACCGTCGGGTCGCTCCGCATGGTCCGCAAGTGGCACCTGTTCGCCAAGATGGCCCAGCGCATGGCCCAGGTGCAGGGCGTGCTCCCTGCGGGCCCGACGCCGGCCGTGCGGCTCGCCTGGGGCTCGTTCCTGCCGACCGACAAGGGCGAGACCCTGCGGATGGTGGCCGAGGGTCTCGACGCCCACGCGATCAGCCCGCAGGTGGCGACGACGCTGCTGGTCGCCGCCGGCTTCCCGATCGACGACGCCCGGGCCGAGCTGGACCGGATCAAGGCCGCGAACACCGCCGCGGCCCGGGAGGCCGCGGATGCCACCGGGTCCGAGCGCGTCGCTGCCGAGTGGCTGGGCGTCGAGCTCGACGACGCCGGCCCGGCGCCCGTGCTGGACCTCCCACCCGTTCCACCCACCGAGGACGACGAGACGTGAAGCGCATCATCGGCACCGTGATCGCGGCGGCCGCCGTGGCCGTCCTCCTCGTGGCGTGCGAGCCGGCGCCGGGCACGCCGTGCCCGTTCAAGTCGGGCCACGTCCATCCCGACTGCCCGATCCCGCCGTGGGACAAGGGCAAGCCGATCGACTGACGCATCCCTGCGCCCTCGCGACGCCGGGCGTCAGATCACCGCCATGGGAGGCACCCCACCACCGCAGGCCCCCGCCCGGCGCCAGTGCGGCTCACCGGTCCGCAACGGCCCGTGTCAGCAGGTCGTCCTCGAGCAGACCGTCGAGCCCAAGGCGCCCGGCGCCAAGCCGGTGCGGCTCGTGATCTGCCCGCAGTGCGACCGGGTCCGATGATCGGCTATCTGCTCCGATGGGCCTGCCCCGCGTCGGCGGTGGCCACCCAGCGCCGCAACCACGGCCTCCTCGGCCACCGCTCATGGCAGCCGACCGACGACGACCCGCTGGCCACCCCGCACGCCATCGACCACGGCGGCGCCGACCTCGACGACTGGCCCGGCTCGGCCGGCGGCTGGGACGGCCCGTGATCCGCCGCCTTCGCCACGGCGCCCCGCTCGTCGTCGACGTCGCCCGCGCCCTCGGCCAGCTCGCCGCCCTCGTCGTCGAGCTCACCGTCGACGCCTGGCTCGACCTGCGGGCCCGGGACCGCCGGCGTGGCTGAGGGCCTCACCCCCGACCAGCTCGTCGCGCAGGCCCGGATCCACGACCTGCTCGCCGAGCTGGTCGACCTCATCGGCCCCCGGTTCGGTGGGCTCGCCGAGGACGACCTCGACCCCGACGAGATGCCCGTCGGGCAAGTCTTCCTGTCCGAGTGGGTGACGGTCCTCGCCTGGGTCGACGAGGACGGCGATGGGTTCACCACCCGGATCGGCTCACCCAACCTCGCCCGCCACCACCGCACGGGCCTGCTCTACGACGGCCTCCACGACTTCGACTGACCGTCCCTGCATCCCCACGGCCCCTCTCCGTGGCTCCCACGATCCCCGCGACAGGACCAGGCCCTACCTGGACGGTGACCCGCATGCCGTGAAGCGGGACAGGACCCGCCCTGCCGAGCGGGATGAAGAGGACACGACCATGCCCGATCCGGTCACCGAGACGCAGTCAGAGACCAGCACCGTGACCACCACGGTGCCCGACGGCTACGTCCCCCAGGACCAGGTCAACGCCATCGCCACCCGTGAGGCCGAGAGGGCCGCACGGGCCGAGCGCCAGCGCATCGAGGCCTACCTCGCCGAGCAGGCGCAGGAGGCCGAGAGGGCCAACATGGCCGAGGTCGACCGGCTCCGGTCCGAGCGCGACGCCGCCCGGGCCCAGGTCGAGCAGGCCCAGGCCGCAGCCGCCGCCGAGCGACTCGCCGCCAACGTCGAGCGCCGACTGCTCGCCGCCGGCGTGCCGGACATCGCCCTCGCCAGGGCGGCCCGGATGGTCACCTTGGAGCCCGGCGCCGACGACGAGGCCATCGCGGCCGAGGTCGAGGCGCTCCGCACCGAGGTCCCCGCCCTCTTCACCTCCTCGCCCTCGGGCGACGCCCCGCCCCCGCCCCCTCCGCCCGCCGGCGGAGGTCCCGCCCCCCGGGGCGGCCAGGGCGGCGGCAAGTCCGCCGAGGACCGAGCCCGGGAGCGCTTCGAGCGCCGCCGGACCCGCCTCGGTTCCACCACCGCCGCCTGACCCCCAGGAGCACTGCCATGCCGTCCATCGCAACCACCACCGAGACCGTCGGGGGCGGTGACTACCGCTGGCTCCGATCCGCTCGGGGCACCGGCCACCCGAAGTCGGGCACGCTCGACATCTCGGCGTTCACCGCGAACACCCACTACCCCGACGGCTACGTCCGCTCGGGCACCCCGGTGACCTTCGACGCCGTCAGCGGCCTCTACGAGCCCGCCGCGGCCACCAGCACGGCCACCGGCCTCGCCGGCTTCGTCTGGCACGACGTCGCCGTCCAGGGCGCCGCCGACCTCACCTTCGCCGTGATCGAGGACGCCACGATCAACAGCGACTTCATCCCCGTCCCCAACGACCTGGTCGACACGCGCTACATCTGCGACGCCGTCGCCGTGGCAGGAGCCTGACATGGCCGAGATCCTCGAGGGGCTCGACCCGGTCGAGCTCACCAACTTCGCCCGCCTGGAGGCCAACGACTTCGACGCCCAGTCGCAGTCGCTCGCCCGCTGGTTCCCCTACCAGGCCGTCAACGACATCCGCTACGCCTACAGCCGGGGCGTCGACGTCCTGCTGGACGAGGCGCAGTTCCGGTCCTTCGACGCCGAGTCCCCCCTCGGTCGTCGGCCGGGCGCTTCCCGGGTCACCGGTGAGCTCCAGCCGATCAGCCGGAAGATCCCCCTGTCGGAGTACGCCCAGCTCCGGATCCGCAACGCCAGCAACGACGAGATCAACGACCAAGTCTTCAACGACGCGGCCCGTCTCGCCCGTGGCATCGCCGCCCGCTTCGAGCGGGCCCGCGGCGAGCTGCTCCGCACCGGCAACCTCGTCATCAACGAGAACGGGGTCGTCCAGACCTACAGCTCGGGCCGCCACGCCAGCCTCACCGTCGGCGCCGTGTCCCCGCTCTGGTCGGCGCACTCCACCGCCACCCCCATCCAGGACATCCTCGACTGGATGGAGCTGATCCGGGCGCAGTCCGGCGTGACCGGCAACCGGCTGCTCGTCAGCCGCTCGGTCATGTCGCACCTCCAGCAGATCGACGAGGTGCGCGGGGCGTTCATGCCCGCCGGCCAGGTCCCCAACCGGATCACCACCGACGCCGTCGGCGCTGCGTTCGTGCAGCTCGCCGGCGTGACCGTCGAGGTGCTCGAGCCGCCTGCCGGCATGACCACCCCGCCGATCCCGGCGAACACGGTGATCCTGCTCCAGGACGGCGTCCCGCTCGGGACGACCACCTACGGCATCCCGGTGGAGGCCACCCTCCCCGAGTACCAGGGCCTCGCCCCCCAGCCTGGCGTCCTCGCCGGTGGCTGGAAGGACCGGGACCCGGTGACCGCCTGGACCCACGCCGTGGCGATCGGCCTGCCCCTCCTGGGTGCGCCGAACCTCACCCTGTCGGCCACGGTCCTCGCCTGACCCCGAGCCCCGCCCGGCCTCACAGCACCGGGCGGGGCTCGCTCCCCCTCGTCTACGGAGGCGACCCCATGGCCCGCACGCTGATCGAGAACGTCTGGGCCAACGGGCAGGGCTACGGCCCCGCCCACGGCCGCCTCATCCTCCCCGAAGGCGTCGGGGAGGATCTCCCCGACCACGTCTTCGCCGACGACGGCGACGACCGCGTCGAGGTCGACCTGCCCGACCCGCCGCCCACCGAGGGCGAGCGCAACGAGTTCGAGACCGGCGGCGTGCTCCAGGCCGACGGTTCCATGGTCGGGTGGGGGTCGCTCGACGACCTCGACAAGCCCGCCCTGCTCGACCTGGCCGAGCGGCGCGGCATCGCCGAGGTGAGCCCCCGCTGGGGCGCCAAGCGGATCCGCGAGACCCTGCGCGACGCCGAGGCAGGCTGATGGCCTCCGCCGAGGTGGAGGCCGTCCGTGATTGGGTCGGCACCGAGCCCAGCACCACCACCATCGAGGCCTTCCTCGACCGCTTCGCCACCAAGTCGACGCCGACGGCATGGGCGGCGTTGTCCATCCTCCGTCGCCGTCGCCGCGACGTCGCCGTCGGCCCCGAGTCGTGGGCCGTCGACGGCGACTACCGCGAGACCCGCAACCTGACCGCCACCCTGGCCGCCCTCGACCTCGACATCGCCCGCCTCGAGCGCATCACCGGGGACACGACCGGGACCGCCAAGGTGCTCGACTCCGCGCCGATCTGCGCGACCGGCGGTGAGCGGTGACCATCCGTGAAGACCTCGAGTGCAAGTCCAACGAGGACTTCGGCGTACAGGTCACCTGGCAGGTCGATGGCGAGGACGTGACCCTGACCTCCGGCCAGCTCCACGTCCGGCGCCGCAAGGCCGACGCCGACCCGCTCATCGACCTGGAAGCCGACCTCGACGGCGGCACCGCCTCCTTCCTCCTCCCCGCCGCAGAGGTGGCCGACCTCAACTGGCCGCACCTCGACGGGCAGACAGGCGTCTACGACGCCGTCATCGTCTCCGAGCTGGGCCAGCAGCGGCTCATCGAGGGAGAGGTCACGTTCTCGTGGGGGGTGACCCGACCCGATGACTGAGACCATCACCGTCGACCAGAGGTCCGGGTCCGTCGTCGTCGACCAGCGCCCCGGCACCGTCATCGTCCGCGACGTCGTCCTCGCCGGCACCCAGGGCGCGTCGGCCTACCAGGTCGCCGTCGCCAACGGCTTCGTCGGCACCGAGGCCGAGTGGCTCGAGACCCTCGTCGGCCCGGCCGGACCGGCCAGTGGCGGCGCCTACCACGTCCAGGGCGCCGCCTCGGCCACCTGGACCATCAACCACGACCTCGGCTTCCTGCCCAACGTCACCATCCGAGACACCGAGGGCAACGAGGTGCTCGGCCTCCTCATCGACAACAGCACCACCGCCACCACCATCCACTTCCCGTTCGCCATGACCGGCAACGCCACCCTCTCCTAGGAGCCGACCCATGGCCGTCCTACTCCCCAACGGTGCCGACCTCGGCGGCGGCGAGCTCCTGTCGTTCAAGGTGCAGTCGCTCACCTCCGACCCGACCGGGTCCGAGGCGCGCGTCTACTACAACAGCACCGACAAGCAGCTCAAGTACCACAACGGGACGACGTGGACGGCTCTCGCCGCCGGTTCCGGCTACAGCGACGAGAACGCCCAGGACGCCGTCGCAGCGGTCATCGCCGCCGGCACGCACACCGGCGTGACCGTCACCTACAACGACGCCGCCGGGACCTTGTCCTTCGCCGCCGACAACGTGCCGATCGCCAACCTCGCCGACATCGCCACCGCACGGATCCTCGGCCGCAACACCGCCAGCACCGGCGAGGTCGAGGTGCTGACCGGAGCGACCGTCAAGACGATGCTCGCCCTCGTCAAGGCCGACGTCGGGCTCGGGAACGTCGACAACACCGCCGACACGGCGAAGCCGGTGAGCACCGCCCAGCAGGCCGCCCTCGACCTCAAGGCGAACCTGGCCTCGCCGACCTTCACCGGGACGGTCGGGGGCATCACGAAGGCGATGGTCGGGCTCGGCAACGTCGACAACACCAGCGACGCCACCAAGTTCACGAGCCCCGCCCTGACCGGCACCCCGACGGCCCCCACCGCCACCGCCGGCACCAACACCACCCAGGTCGCCACCACGGCCTTCGTCCAGGCCGCAGCGGCCGCCCTCGTCGACGCCGCCCCCGGCACCCTCGACACCCTCAACGAGCTCGCCGCCGCCCTCGGCGACGACCCCGCCTTCGCCACCACGGTCACCAACCTCGTCGCCGCCATCGACACCCGGGTGGACGTCCTGGAGGCCGACACGCACTTCGCCGACGTGGGCGGCGGCACCGCCGTCGTCATCACCCACAACCTCGGCACCCGCGACGTCGGCGTCGACATCTGGCGCAACAGCACCCCTTGGGACACGGTCCTGCCGGACATGGAGCGCACCTCCACCAACACCGTCACGTTCCGGTTCGCCACCGCCCCGGCGGCTGCCGCCTTCCGCTGCAAGATCAGCCGCCGCTGACATGGAGATCCTGGGCCCGGTCAACGGCGTCACCGACGCGCCGCCGAAGGGCTACGTCGACGCGTCGCTCGTCGGCACCAAGGGCACCCTGGCCCGCCGGCTCAACTACCGGCTCGGCGACGCCACCCTGGGCAAGCACATCCACCTCGTCGGTGACTCCAACGTGGAGTTCGTCGGCTCCGGCGGCACCACCCGGTTCGAGGGGATGGTCGGCCGCCTCCAGTCCCGGCTCCGGTCCTCCTACGGGACCTTTCCCCGAGCCTGGCCGGCGGGCTACTTCTCGACCAGCACCGGCTTGGAGGGCATCGTCGGAGCCGCCCCGGGCAGCCCGTGGACCCGCACCGGTTCACCCACCACGCAGACGGACTTCCCCGGCAACAGCGGCCCAGGGCTGCGGTCGATCCTGCTGGCCAACGCGACTCAGTACGTCGAGACCTCGGCTGTCGTCTGCGATCGGTACTACGTCCTCTACCGGCAGATCCCGTCGGGCGCCACCATCCAGGTCGCCCACGGTGACCCGGTCGCCAACATCGCCACCTTCTCGACGGCGAACGCCACCACCAAGGGCTCCCGGGTCTACGACTCCGGAGCCCTCACCCTCGCCTCGAGGAAGGTGCGCCTCACCCCGACGACGACGGCGAACGCCTACATCGAGGGCATCTTCTTCATGCAGGGCGGCACCACCAACGTCTACGTCTGGGAGGGCGGCCACTCCGGGGCGACCGCCTACAACTACCTGCACTCCGGGAACGGCGGCACCGGGGCGCTCAACTACTTCACCGACCTCTACGACGGCACCCAGCCGTGGGGGTACTTCGACCACACGATCCTGATGTTCGGGTCGAACGAGATGGGCCCCAACGCCGCCCCGGCCCGGACGGCCGCCGAGACCGCCGCCGACTACACCAACCTGGTCGCCGCGATCCGCGCCAAGCACGCGGATGCCGAGATCACGATGGTGGTCTCGCCGGCCCCGAACGCCGACACGGCGGCCACTCAGGCCGAGTACGCCGAGGCCGTCTCCGTGGCGGCAGCCGCGACGTCGTGCGGGTTCCTCGACCTCGGCCGCCGCATGGGGATCATGGAAGGCACCTCCACCGCGTCCGCCCCAGCTGGCTCTCCGTTCGTCGCCGCCCCGCTCACGACCGACGAGACGCACTACACGCCCCGCGGGCATGAGTGGGTGTCCCGGCACCTCCTCGACAACCTGGTCGACGATTCGGGGGAGCGGTCGATCGTCCAGCTCACCGAGTGGGACCAGAAGACGACCCTCGCTGCCGCCACGCCGGCTCTCAACCAGTATTCGCCGCTCGTCATCGACGGCGACGGGAAGGTCACTGCTGCGCCGATGCGGCCCGGCGTCGTCCCCATGTGGACGACGTTCGGCACCAACTTCATGGGCACGTCGCGCATGGAGTACGACGCCTGCACCTTCCTCGCCTCCGACGCCAACGTCGTGTTCGCCTCCCCGCCGGCGACCGTCCGCGAGTTCAAGAACCCCAGCCCCGCCGGGAAGTACCAGCGCCGCATCGGCACGCAGTGGGCCGGTCAGTACCGCCTCGAGGTGTATGTGGCCGTCGCCGCTGCCTCCGCCCGCGTCGGCATCCAGTACCTCGACCAGACCGGTACGCCCACCTGGCGCTACATGACCGCCACCCTGTCGTCCACCGGCGGCGGATCCACGCCCGGGTCGGTCACCACCCCCGAGATCGACTGCTCCACCACCGGGCCGAAGAACTCCGGGTGGATCACGATGGCCAACCCCGGCCCCGCGCTCGCCTCCGACGTCGACGTGCGCCTCGTCGAGCTCGGCAACGCCGCCGGCTCCCCGGCCATCACCCACGCCCGCCTCATGCTCCGTCCGGCCTGACCTGACGTACCCCACAACGCACCCCAGGAGCCCACATGCCCACCACCGACCAGCACAAGGCCCTCCTCGACTTCATCGTCGCCAACCAGGAGACCATCGACGAGGCCGGCAACATCCAGGCCTACGTCACCGGCGGCGCCGAGGACATCCGCCCCGAGCTCGCCCAGCTCAAGCGCATGGCCGAGATCGGCTGGTACGTCAAGGTCGTCCTCTCCCAGCAGCCCACCCCCGACCCTGACCCCGAGCCGGATCCCGACCCTGACCCCGAGCCGGATCCCGAGCCTGATCCCGACCCGGAGCCGGAGCCCACCCCCACGCCTGTCGGCAAGGGGATCTTCGTCTCCGTCGAGGAGGTCAAGCGCCTCGGTGCCGTCCCCTCCAACGTGAAGTCCGCCGCGGCCGGGTCGGTGAAGGCCAACCTGGCCGACAACAACAGCGTGACCGACGCTGCCGCCTACGCCTCCGCCCTCGTCTTCGCCGCCACCGGCGACCAGGCGGCCAAGGCCAAGGCGATCGAGGGCGTCAAGTCGATGTCCTCCAGTGGGTTCGCCCGGGTCCTCGAGATGTCCCGCAACGTCCCGATGTACGTCTGGGCCGCCGACCTGTGCGGCTACCACGACAGCGACGACTTCCTCCGCTCCCTCGTCACCAAGCCCCTCGACGGCCACTCCGGCGGCAAGAACATGGTCGAGACCGCCGAGAAGTCCGCCTCCAACTGGGGCGCCATGGCGACCGCCGCGTGCACCGCCATCGGCCTCCACGTCGGAGACACGCAGCTCGTCGACCGGATGGCCCGCGTGATGAAGGGGTGGTGCGACGGTTCGCACCAGTTCAACTTCACCGGCACCAACTGGCACGCAGACCCGGCCAAGAAACGCGGTGTGAACGCCAAGGGCGCTACGAGGAACGGGAACGACATCTCCGGTGTGCAGCCGGAGGACTTCCGGCGGGCCGGCGAGTACGGCTGGCCCGTCTCCAAGTCGGGCTACCAGTGGGAGGGCCTGACCCCCCGCATCGTCACCGCCGCCATGCTCCACCGGGCCGGGAAGTTCGACCTCCAGGCCGGCGACGCCGCCATCGCTCGGGCCGTCCGGTACCTCTACGACGTCGTCCGATACCCCGCCGAGGGTGACGACACGACCGTGATCTACCTGGCCAACCGCCTCTTCGGCCTGAGCCTCCCGACCACCGGTGACTCGATCTCCAAGAACGTCGCCTTCTGCGGCTGGACCCACCGGGCCTGACGCATCCCCACCGCCCGACGCATCCCATCCCACGCTCGGGGACGAGATCACCACGCCACGGAGGCACCCCGCCATGTCCAGCCTGTCCCGCTACCGCAAGGCCATCGCCGCCATCCTGACCGGCCTGCTCGGCTGGGCGACCGCTGTCGTCCAGTCCGACCCCGAGCAGATCACCTCGGCCGAGTGGATCGGCGCCGCCACAGTGATCGTCGCCACGATCGCCGTCTACCTGGTGCCCAACGACGCCCCCGCCGGCGTCGTCGCCGACCCCAACGTGTCCGAGCGCGGCTAATGCGAGCCCTCTGGCTCCCCGGCGTCCTCCGGGACGCCGGGCTGACCGTCGTCGAACACGCGGGCTGGCGGACCCGTGGGAGCGAGCTCCGCGCCATCCACGGGGTCGTCTGCCACCACACGGCGACCAGCGCCCGCACCTCGGACTCCGCGGTGGCGCGCCTGCTCATCGTCGGCCGCGCCGACCTCAAGGGCCCGCTCTGCCAGCTCGGGCTTCGCCGCTCCGGCGTCTTCGACGTCATCACCTCCGGCCGGGGCAGCCACAACGGGTTCGGCCGATGGGGCAACGACTCCATCGGCATCGAGGCCTACAACGACGGCGTCGGCGAGCCCTGGCGTCCCGTCCAGGTCGACGCCTACCAGCGCGGTTGCGCCGCCATCTGCCGGCACCTCCGTCTCAGCGCCTCCTTCGTCCAGGGCCACAAGGAGACCGACCCGCGCCGCAAGATCGACCCAGCCGGCATCGACATGCACGCCTTCCGAGCACGCGTCACCGACCTCCTCAAGCCCACCCCGCCGCCGGCTGCCGTCCCGCCCCGTCGCATCCTGCGCCCCGGCTCGAGCGGCCCCGAGGTCGTCTGGATCCAGGCGTGCCTCGCCATCATCCACAACCGCTGGCAGCAGGTCCCCGACCCCGGGCCCACCGATGGCGAGTACGGCCCGAAGACGGCCGCCGCCGTGCTCGCCGTCGAGAAGATGCACAACGCCTTCCTGACCGCCTTCACCCCGGACGCCCCTCGCCACCAGCAGGACGGCGTCGCCACCGTCGCCACCCAGGACGCCATCACCTGGTGGGCGCAGCAAGCCGGGAAGTGACGACCGCTCCGTGACTCCACCCTCTAGCGCCGGCCGCTCCGGCTCGGTGCCAGCGATCCTCCCCAGTCGGCGCGTTCGGTTCCAGGTCAACGCCTTCGAGGTCGTCGTCGCCGTCATCGCCCTCACCACCTGCGTCTACGGCCTCGCCGACCCCGCCGTCATCCGCGAGTCCACCCTCAACGAGGCCATCCCCATCGCATGGGCCTACATCTGGCACGCCGGCTACGGCCTCGCCGCGGTCGGGATCATCGCCGGCCTCTGGCGGGGCCGGCGCAACGAGGAGGCCGCCGGGCTCATCCTCATGGCCTCCGCCGTCGCCATCCAGACCGTGGCCGTCGTCGCCGTGCGGGGCACCTCCGCCTCCTCGTCGGTGCTGGTCCTCCTCGCGGTCACCCTCGGCTGCGCCTGTCGTGCCGGGCTCCTCCTCACCAACCGCCGGGCCATCCTCATCACCGCAGAGGTCGCCCGATGAACCCGACCATGCTGACCACCATCCTCGCCGTCCTCGGCGGTGGCGGCCTCCTCACCGCCTTCGCCGTCTGGCGCAAGGCCGGCCCCGAGTCGTCCCAGATCCTCGTCGACGCCGCCTCCGGCGTGGTGTTGATCCAGAAGGGCGTCATCGACGACCTGCGGGCCGACATGGACGTGCGGGACCGCCGCATCGACGCGATCGAGGCCGCCCTCGTCGACCGGGACACCCGCATCAAGGCGCTGGAGGCGGCGCTGGCCGAGCGAGACCGGGAGGTCCACGCCACCCGCGCCGAAAACGACGAGCTCCGGCAACGGGTCAAGCACCTGGAGGCCGAAGTGCTGGAGCTGAAGGAGAACGGCAATGCCTGACCGAGACCGGAGGGCGTGGCGGCGGCTCGTCACCGCCCAGCTCAGAGACACCGACACGTCGCACCTGTCCCACCTCGACGCCGACACGATCGACCACACGGCGTCCCTCTTCGACGAGGACGACGACACCCGTTCCCTCGGCGACACGGGGAGGACCGCGGCGCATCGCCCGAAGGCCCGCCTCGCCCGTGCTGCCGCCCTCGTCTGCGCCATCCTCGTCCTCGCCGCGGTCGTCGGGTCCCAGGTCCTCGCCTACGCCGCCCTGGACGCCGAGAAGGGGTCTCGGGAACGATCCGAGGAGCAGGTCGAGGCCCTCCGCACGTCGCGCGACGAGTGGGAGAGGGCCGCCCGCCAGGCCAACGCCGAGAAGGTCTCGATCAACTGCCAGCAGATCGGGCGGCTGAACGACTTCATCACCGTCGTCGCCCAGATCGCCGCTACCGGCGAGCGGACCCCGGAGGAGCGAGAGGCGCTGGCCCCGTTCCTCACCCCACCCCCTCGCCCTGCGGAGTGCCCACCAGAGGACGGCGGCTGACCGATGCCGCTGACGCCTGACGAGGAGGCGATCGCCGATCGGCTCACCGATCTGCACCGGGCCACCCAGGAGAGCCTCCTGGCCCAGATCGCCAGCGCCTCGACCTCACCGAACGCCAAGAGCCACCTGCGGGCCCTCCTCGCCGAGGTCGACCGCCTCTTCACCCAACTGCTGGAGGGCGCCCGCGCGTGGGTCTCCGACGCCCTGCCGGGCCTCTACCGGGCCGGCGCCACCGCGGCGGCCAACGCTGCCGGCAACGCCTTCGCCTGGACCCAGGTCCACCGGGAGGCGGTCGAGGCCCTCGCCCGGCGCACCTGGGACGACGTGGCCACCACCCTCCAGCAGGTCTCGGCCGACACGAAGCGGGTCATCCGGTCGCTGCTCGACGACACTGTCCGCCGGCAGGTGGTCGAGGGCGTCCCCGGGCCGAGGGCGTCGGGTCAGCTCGCCCGGGCCCTCCAGTCCGAGACCGGGGCGGCCACGGTCACCTACTCCAACGGCGCCCGCCACGCCATGGCCGATTACGCCGACACGGTCGCCCGGACCACCACGGCCACCACCCGCAACGCCGGCGCCATCAACCAGGCGAGGGCCGACGGCATCACCTACGTCGAGGTATTCGACGGGTCCGACTGCGGCTGGGCCAGCCACAACACCCCGCCGCTCGCCAACGGCCTCGTCGTGACGCTGGAGGAGGCCGAGTCGCAGCCTCTCAGCCACCCCCGCTGCGCCCGGTCCTTCGGCCCCCGCCCTGACGTCAGGACGCCGCAGGAGGCCGAGGAGGGCCGCCGGTACAGCCCGGCCGAGCAGCAGCGCATGGCGGCCGAGGAGCGGGCCCGTGCGGCCACCCAGAACGTCGACGGGCGCCGCCGTGGCACCTTCGCCGCCCCCACTGCGCCGACAGGGCGCCAGCCACGGGCGTCGAGGTCGAGCCGGGCCACGAGGACGCCACGGAGTCCGGTGAGCGGGTAGGATCAATCGGTGGAGTGAAGAGCCCCGCCCCGCCGGCCAGGAGCAGCTCCGACTGTCGCCGAACCGGCCCGAACCGCCCGCCCTCACCGGCGGGCGGTTCCGCGTCCGGGATGCATCCGACCAACCGGCAGGGGAGCGGCCGACCCTGCGGGGATGCCAGGCACCCCGTTTCGAATCCGAGCCGACCAGGTCGGTGGCTCCGTCGCAGTCGACGGCGTCGACATCCCCCCCGAGCACATCCTCGGCTGGGAGGTGCTCGGCGGCCCACGGGACCCGACCCGGTTCCTCCTCCACATCGCCGTCGAAGGCGTCGTCGACGGCGAGGGGATCGTCGAGACGATCCGTGACGCCGCATCCGGCGACGCCGTCCGGCGCCTCGACCCCAAGGCCGTCGAGGACGAGGCCCTGCGCCGCCTGACGACCAGCAAGGGCAACCTGACCCACCACCGGCTCGAGGTCGTCGCTGAGATGCTCGACGGGGCACCGACGTGAGCCACATCGCAGACGCCCGCGCCCGCAACGAAGCCCGCCTCGGCTCGCTCGGCACCGTCACCCGGGCCGGCGTCGGCGACGGCGTCATCGACGACGAGACGCTCGCCGTCACCCGCCCCGGCGACGTCACCGTCCACGCCGGCATCCGGTGCTCGGTGACGGCCACCTCCAACCAGAGCCGCGAGGAGGACCGCGCCGGCCAGCAGCTCGACGCCAGCACCTACCGCATCGCCGTCCCCGTCTCGGCCACCGGCATCCGCCGCGGCGACACCTTCACCGTCACCAGCATCGACGCCGACGGCGACCCCGACCTCGTCGGCGTCGCCCTCACCGTCGTCGACGTCGAGCTCCGGTCCAACGTCGTCCTGCGCCGGCTCCGCTGCACCGACACCCGCCCCGCGACCGGACGGCTGCCGTGAGCGTCCAAGGCGACGACCTCGCCGCCCTCCAGCTCGCCCTCGCCCGCCTCGTCGCCGAGGTGCAGGAGGGCTCGGCCCAGACCGTCACCGCCTACACCGCCATGCTGGAGACGTCGGTCAAGCGCCACGCCAGCCAGCCCCGCACCCGCCTCCGCCCCCGTGGCGCCAGCATCGAAGGCCCCCGGCTGCTGACGGGCTCCTACGTCGCCTCCATCAACCGCAACGTCGACCGAGGGGTGGGCATCGTCACCGGCGGCGTCGGCTCGGCCGACGTCCGGGCCATGCCGCTGGAGTTCGGCAACCGCACCACCGGCGCCCTCGACTACCCCCACTTCGGGCCGGCCATGGACGAGATCGAACCCCGCTTCACCGCCGCCATGGCCGCCGTCCCCATCGTCGCCGCCCACAAGACGCGCGGTGGCGGTCGGGGCTTCATCGCCCGACTCTTCGGGAGGAGGGGCGCATGATCCCGACCCGCAAGGTGCTCGACGCCCAGCTCGTCGCGCTGCGCGACCACTGGCCCTACGTCGGCGACGGCGAGGCCCCACCGCCTCCGGTCGACGGCCGCCCCGTCTCCTGGCTCACCCCGCAACCGCACCCCGGACCCGGGCCCCGGTTCGGTGGCGGTGAGACCACCCTCACCATCCGCGTCCGCGTCTCCTCGGCCGCCAGCAACGGCAGCGGCGCGGCGGCCAGCGCGGCCCGGGCCCAGGCGCAGGGCCTCGCCGACCTCCACCGGGCCACGATGCTCACCGGGCCGATGATCGCCGGCACCGGGTGGCGGGTCACCGGCCGCTGGCACGAGTCCACCGCGGCCGTCCCCGAGCCGAGCGCCTGGACCATCCACGACGACTACCGCCTCCACGTCGCCACGGTCGCTGCATCCCCTTGACCCCTACGGGGTCGACCCACGATCCCGGCCATGGCCACCGGCATCACCTTGACGCACCCGCTCCTGGGTGACGAGTCCGTCCATGCCGTCGACGAGGACCACGCCGCCGCGCTGGCCCACCTCGGCTGGGTTCCCGAGGGCACCAAGGCGCCCGCCGAGACCATCGCCGAGATCAAGGACCGCGTCGGCGACGACCCGGACCTGGCCGCCCAGGCCCTCGCCCTCGAGCAGGCCAGCCCCAACCCCCGCGTCACCCTCGTCGAGCACCTCTCGGCGGTCGTCAACCCGTCCCCGGAGGACTGATCCATGGCCCTGTACACCCCCGACGAGCTGGAGCGGATCTACTTCCTGCCCTCCGCCGCCTCCGTCTCGGCGCCGACGGTCGCCAACTTCACCGCCGGCGAGGACATCACTGACGCCATCGTGTCGATGAGCGGCTTCACCTTCGCGGCCAACAAGACCGAGGTCCCCAACCTCGGCAGCCGGTTCACCCCCTCGGTCTCCGGCCGGCTCACCGCCGAGGACTCCTCGATCGAGTTCTACAAGGGCGACTCCGCCACCGACCTGGAGGAGATCGTCCGGGTGCTCCTGCCCCGTGGCGCCGATGGCTACATCGCCCGCGTCCACCCCAAGGACGGCGCGCAGGCCGCCATCGCCGCGGCCACCAAGGTCGAGATGTGGCCGGTCGAGGTCATGTCCAACTCGATCGCCCCCCCGGTGCCCGGCGAGGCCGCCAAGTTCACGGTGCAGTTCTCGATCCCGAGGCAGCCGAACCAGTCCGCCACCATCGCCGCCTGACCGGCTGACGGCGCGTAGACGCCGCCCCGGGTCGCCTCACGAGGGTGCCCGGCCCGGGGCGGCATCACCCAGGCACCCCGAGACAGGCACCCTCACCCATGAGCACCGCTCAACAGCTCCTCAGTCGCAAGCCGCGCACCGAGGTCGCAGTCTTCTGCCGCGAACCGGACGACGCCTCCACGCTCGCCGAGCTCCGCCAGAAGGCCGCCCAGGCCACCGCCATCGCCGGCCGCACGATCGGCA
>DATAGR010000795.1:0-1595 GCA_036263575.1 Aquihabitans sp.
CGGCGGCGACGAGCGCCGGGGGAGGGGCCTCGTGACCGTCCTCGCCTACCTCCTCGTGCCCGTCCTGGTCGTGGCCATCGCCGCGTCGATCACGTGGGCCCGGAACCGCCAGCCCACCTCGCTGCAGTCGGGGGTCGACTCCTTCCGCCGCGAGATGGACGCCCTCTCGCCCGACGCCGCGCCGACGCACCGCCGGCGCACCGACCCGAGCCGCGCCGACGACCGGCCCACGAACCGGCCGGCCGGTGGCTCGGGCCCGGCCCGCCCGGCCGCGGAGCGCGGCCGCCCCGGTCGCCCGGCCTCCGACCCGACGGCCCCGCCGCGCCGGCCGCCGTCGGCGGATCGTCGGCCCTGATGGCGCGCGACCTCGCGATCGACCTCGGCACCGCCAACACCCTCGTCTACGCGAAGGGCCAGGGCATCGTGCTCAACGAGCCGTCGGTCATCGCCCTGAACCAGCAGACCGGCGACGTCCTGGCCATGGGCCAGGAGGCGTGGCAGATGATCGGCCGCACCCCCGGTTACATCGTGGCCGTGCGCCCGCTCCGCCAGGGCGCCATCACCGACTTCGACGTCACCCAGCGCATGATCCGCCTGCTCCTCCAGCGAGCCGGCGTGTCGAAGTTCAACCGCCCCCGCGTGGTGATCTGCGTGCCGTCGGCCATCACCGAGGTCGAGCGCCGCGCCGTCACCGAGGCCGCCCGGCGGGCCGGCGCCGCCGACGCCCAGCTCATCGAGCAGCCCATGGCCGCCGCCCTCGGCGCCTACCTGCCGGTCAACGAGCCCATCGCCAACATGGTCATCGACGTCGGCGGCGGCACCTCGGAGACCGCGCTCATCAGCCTGGGCGGCGTGGTCGCCCTGCAGGCGGTCCGGGTGGGCTCGTTCGACATCGACGCCGCCATCCAGACCTTCATCCGCCGCGAGTACGGCATCGCCGTCGGCGAGCGCACGGCGGAGGAGATCAAGGTCGCCATCGGGTCGGCGTGGCCGGTGCAGGACGAGGTCAAGGCCGAGGTCCGTGGCCGCGACCTCATGAGCGGCCTGCCCAAGACGGTGATCCTCTCGCCCGAGGAGGTGCGCGAGGCCATCGCCGAGCCGGTCGCCTCCATCGTGGACTCCGTGATCGCCTGCCTCGGCGAGGCGCCTCCGGAGCTGGCCCACGACCTGATCGTGCGGGGCATGCACCTCGTCGGCGGTGGCGGGATGCTCAAGGGCCTGGCCCAGCGCATCGCCCAGGAGACCGACATCCCGGTCACGCTGGTGGACGCCCCGCTCGAGGCGGTGGTCATGGGCGCCGGCCGCTGCATCGAGGCGTACGACCAGCTCCGCGTCATGTTCATGGGGCAGCGGTGACCCACGTCGGCCCGGCGACCAGCCGGATCTGACTAGTGTGACCGCCACCACACCGGCCCGTCGGTCGTGGTCATGGGGATCGGCACACGAAGGAGCCCAGCGGACTTGGTCCTGCTCGACGTACGCGACATCGAGGTGCGCTTCGGTGGCGTCGTGGCCCTCGACGGTCTCAGCTTCACCGTGGCCCCCGGGCAGATCTGCTCGCTGATCGGTCCGAACGGCGCGGGCAAGACCACGCT
>DATAGR010000796.1:0-1787 GCA_036263575.1 Aquihabitans sp.
CCATGAGCAGCTTCACGCGCATGGACGAGTCGACGGCCGAGCAGTGGTCGGTCATCGGCGCGGCGACCATGGAGAACCAGCCCCGGGTGGCCGACGAGGTCCTCTCGATGCTGCGCCGCCTCGAGGGCATCACCGACGGCTTCAACACGAACCAGCTGGTGCACGCCCTCCAGACCGCGACCTACGCCGAGAAGGCGGGGGCCGACACCGAGCTGGTGGTGGCCAGCCTCTGCCACGACATCGGCAAGCTCATCAGCGTGTTCAACCACCCGGCGATCGCCGCCGAGATCCTCAAGCCGTACGTGCGCGACGAGGTGTACCAGGCGATCAAGGTCCACCAGGACTTCCAGGGTCGGCACTACTACCACCACTTCGGCGGCGACGTGAACGCCCGCGACCGCTACGAGGGCGAGCTCTTCTACGACCTGGCGGCGCAGTTCGCCGACGAGTGGGACCAGACGGCGTTCGACCCCGACGGCGAGTACCTGCCGCTCGAGCACTTCGAGCCCGCGGTGCGCGAGGTCTTCGCCACGCCGAGGAACCGCTAGGGCCTACCGACGGTTGGGGGTCCCGGCGTCGACCTGGGCCTGGTCGAACAGGTCCTGGATCACGCCGTGGAGCTCGGCGGTGCGGCTGCGGATCGCGGCGCGCCGCGCCTTGGGCCCGTCGACGGCCGGTGCCGGCAGCGGCGGGCCGACCACCAGGCACACCTTCTTGGGCTTGATGACCTTGGCGCCCTTGGGCATGGCCGTCTCGGACCCGCCGATGCCGACCGGCACGATCGGCACGCCGGTGCGGCTCTGCACGAAGGCGGCGCCGTCGAAGAGCTCCTGCACCTCGGGGCCGTGCTGGCGGGTGCCCTCCGGGAAGATCACCAGCGGCTCGCCGGCCTGCACCACCGAGACGCAGGTCTGCAGCGCCTCCCGGTCGGCGGTGCCCCGAGCCACCGGGATGGCGCCGAGGGCGGTGAAGATCGTGTCCCAGACGCCCTTGAAGATGGTGTCCTTGGCCAGGTAGCGGATCCGCCGCTTGGTGCAGATCAGCAGGAGCAGGAAGTCGATGTTCGAACGGTGGACCGGGGCGAAGATGAACGCCCCCTGCGCCGGCACGTGCTCGGTGCCGCGCGCCGAGAGGCGCAGCCACAGCCGGGCGAAGCCCAGCAGGATCACGCGGATGACGGCGTAGAAGGCGAGCTCGAAGCGGGTGCCCGGACGGGCGTCGTCGCGGGTGCTCACCGGGCCACCATCCCGGCCAGCTCGGCGACGATGTCGTCGATCTCGCGGTCGGTGGTGTCGACCACCACCGCGCCGTCGGCCAGCTCGAGCGGGCTCGCCTCGCGGCCCTGGTCGAGGGCGTCACGTCGGGCCAGGTCGGCGGCGACGGTCTCGAAGCTGAGATCCGTGACCTCCTTCGACCGGCGGGCGGCGCGGGTCTCGGCCGAGGCCGTCAGGTACACCTTGAGGGCGGCGTCGGGGAAGACCACGGTGCCGATGTCGCGCCCCTCGAGCACGCCGCCGCCGCGCTGGCGGGCCCACTCGCGCTGGCGGCGGACCAGCTCGGCGCGGACCTCGGCGTTGGCGGCCACGATGCTCACCGCCCGGGTCACCTCGGGACCCCGGATCTCGATGGTGGCGTCGACGCCGTCGACGGTCACGACCCCGTCGGCCACCTCGAGCTCGACCTGGCGCGCCAGCCGGGCGACGACGTCGACCTCGGCCGGGTCGATGGCCCGGCGGAGGGCGGCGAAGGTGACCCCGCGGTACATGGCGCCGGTGTCGAGGTACTCG
>DATAGR010000797.1:0-4567 GCA_036263575.1 Aquihabitans sp.
CGGGTGGCCGAGGCCATCGGCGCCGCGCTGGAGCGACCCTTCACGCTGCCGGCGGGCCAGGAGGTGTACCTGACCGCGAGCATCGGGGTGGCCCGCGCCAGCGACCACCTCACGGCCGACGGCTGGCTGCGCGACGCCGACGCCGCCATGTACCGGGCCAAGGAGCGCGGGCGGAACCGCCTCGAGCTGTTCGACACCGAGATGCGCGACGCGGCCATGACCCGGCTGCAGATCGAGAACGACCTCCGCCGCGCCGTCGACCGTGACGAGCTCGTGGTCCACTACCAGCCGGTGGTGGACCTCCGCACCGGCCGCATCAGCGGCGCGGAGGCGCTCGTGCGTTGGCAGCACCCCGTCCGGGGCCTGCTGCCACCCGACGACTTCATCGAGGTCGCCGAGGAGACCGGCACGATCGACGAGATCGGCCGCCACGTGCTCGACAAGGCGGTGGGCACCCTCAGCGGGATCCTGCGGCGGGTCGGCGGCACCGGCTTCCAGCTCGGGGTCAACCTCTCGGCCCGGCAGCTCGCCTCACCCGGCCTGCCCCACGTCGTCGAGTCGGCGTGCGCCCGGCACGGCTGGGCGCCGCAGGACCTCCTGCTCGAGATCACCGAGACGGCGCTGACCCACGGCGTCGACGAGCCGATCGACGTCCTCGATCGCATCCGGGCCCTCGGCGTCGAGCTGGCGATCGACGACTTCGGCACCGGCCACTCCTCGCTCACCCGCCTCGGCCGCATGCCGGTCGGCCAGGTGAAGATCGACCGCAGCTTCGTGGCGGCCGTCGAGCAGCCCGACGACCGCTTCGTGCGGATCATCGAGGCGGTCGTGGCCGTGGCGGGTGCGCTCGACCTCCGCATCTCGGCCGAGGGCGTGGAGACCCAGGCCCAGCTCGACCACCTCCGCCGGATGCGCTGCGACCTGGCCCAGGGCTACTACTTCGCCAAGCCCGTCCCGGCCGACGAGCTCGAGGCGCTCCTCCTCGCCGACCCCCGCTGGTAGGCCGGTCGCCCGGGGCCCCCGGGGAGGCGGTGCGTGGTCGCGGTACGGTCGGCGCCGTGACCGGGGCACGGGTGGCGGTCGTGGGCTGCGGCCGGTGGGGTGCGCTGGTGGTGGCGGACCTGCGTTCGCTGGGCGCGGAGGTGGTGACCGTCGACGTCGACGCCGAGCGGGACCCGGACGTCGCCGACATCGCCGACGCGGGCGCCGTCGCCGCGATCGTGGTGGCCACGCCGGCGTCCACCCACGCCGACGTGCTGCGCTCGGTCGCTCCCCTCGGCGTGCCGGTGCTCTGCGAGAAGCCGCTCACCGCGTCGGTCGCCGACGCCGAGGACGTGGTGGCGCTGCTGGGCGACCGGCTCCACGTCCTCCACGTCTGGCGCTACCACCTCGGGGTCGAGCTCCTCGGCGAGCTGGCGCGCGGCGGCGTGCTGGGCGAGGTCCACGGGATGCGCAGCGTGCGGGACGGGTGGACGAGCCCGAGGACCGACGTCGACGCGGTGTGGACGCTGGTCCCCCACGACCTGACGCTGGCCATCGAGGTGCTCGGCCGGATCCCCACGCCCCGGGCGGCGCTGGCCGAGGTCCTGGGCGGTCGGGCGGTCGGCCTCTGGGCGCAGCTCGGCGGGGCCGGCGAGCCGTTCCTCGCCGTGGAGGCGTCGACGCGGTTCGGCGACAAGCGCCGGGAGGTGCGGGTGCACGGGTCCGAGGCGGTCGCCGTGCTGCCCCACGTCGACGCCGCCGAGGTCGTCCTCGAGCGTGGCAGCGGCGAGGCGCCCGACGTCGAGCGCATCCCGTTCGTCCCCGACCCGCCGCTGCGCCGAACCCTCGCCGCGTTCCTCGACCACGTCGTCGGCAGCGGCACCCCGCCGAAGTCGTCGGGATCGGAGGGCCTCGAGGTGGTCCGGGCGATCGCCGCCCTCCGGGACCTGGCGGGCCTCGCCCCGTGAGCGGGTGCACGGCCACCGTCCTGCTGCCGACGACCGGCGATCGCGGTCCCCTGCTGCGACACTCGGTCGCCAGCGTCCTGGCCCAGACCGTCGCGGACCTCGAGCTGTTCGTCGTCGGCGACGGCGTGTCACCCGGGACCCGCGCGGTCGTCGAGGAGCTGGCGACGACCGACGCCCGGGTGCGCTTCGTCGACCTCCCGAAGCACCACCGCCGCGGCGAGCCGCACCGCCACCAGGTCCTGGGCGAGCGAGCCGGAGGGCGGGTGGTCGCATACCTCTGCGACCGGGACCTCTGGCTCCCGACGCACCTCGAGGAGCTGGTGGGCGTGCTCGACGGCGGGGCGGACCTGGCCCACACCCTGCGCTTCGACGTCACCGACACCGGCGGCTTCCGGTTCCGGCACGTCGCCGACCTCACCGACCCGACCGTCCGGGCCCGCCACGCGTCGATCCCCAACCTCCTGCCGCTGTCGTTCGTCGGCCACACCCTCGACGCCTACCGGCGCCTCCCCCACGGGTGGCGCACCACCCCGGCCGGGACGGCCACCGACCGGTACATGTGGGCGCAGTTCCTCGACCAGCCGTGGACGACGGTGGCGAGCAGCCCGATGCCCACCGTCCTCTACTTCAAGCGCGGCCACCACCCCGGGCTCTCGACCCCCGAGCGCCTGCGCCTCCTGGAGGCGTGGTCCCCGCGAGCCACCTCGATCGAGCGGGCGGGCGGAGTGGAGCGAGACGTGCTGACGGCGTTGTGGCAGACGTGGGCCGAGCTCGAGGTCAGCGAGCGGCGGCGTCGGTCCCGGCCGTGGCGGCGGGCACCCCGGGTCCTTCGCGCGCGGCTCGGAGGTCGCTGAGCGACCCGAAGGCCTCGCTGCGCGCCGACACGAGCGTCGGGGCGAGCGGCCAGGTGAACCCGAGGTCGGGGTCGTCCCACCGGCAGCCCTCGTTGTCGTCCGCGCCGTAGGTGGCGAACGACTCCGACACCGCCTGGAGGTGGGCCGCCGCGACCTCGGCGATCCACCCGTGGACGATCCCGCTGGGGATCGACAGGCCCGAGGGCTCGTCGCCCGACAGGCGGATCAGCTGGCCCATCCCCCGGGTCGGCGACGTCGGCCGCAGGTCGTGGAGGCCGACCCAGAGGACGCCGCTCAGGACGCTGAGGTACTCGCCGTGGCGGGCGTGGATGTGCATGCCGCGCAGCGCCCGGGCCTCCGAGCGCACGAGGCTCCACTGGGTGGGCTCGACCCCCGTGTCCCAGTGCGTGGCGAACACCTCGGTGAACGAGCCGCGCTCGTCCTCGTGCGGCACCAGCGCGACCTGGCGCACGCCGTCCAACTGCTCCACCCTCGACCCCCCGCTCGCCGTCGGTGGGGATGGTAGGGGCTGGCGCCCTGCCCCGGTGCACCCGCAGGTCCCTGGGGTGACGATGGAGCCCGAGAGGAGAATCGAACTCCTGACCTGCTCATTACGAGTGAGCTGCTCTGCCGTCTGAGCTACCCGGGCGTGGGGCGATCACCGTACCCGATGCCACCGAACCGGGAGCAACCCCATCGAGGGCGCCCACCCCGCGGCGACGCTCAGCCCAGCGACGGGAGGTCCAGGGCCAGGGCGATCAGCAGGAGCTCCTCGTTGGGGTTCCGCAGCAGCGCCTCGGCGGCGACCTGGATCGCCGCCAGACCGGCCAGGGCGTCGGCGGGGTCGGCGGCCACCACCAGCTCGTCCCGGTAGGCGGCGGCCAGCGAGCCGAGGCCCATTCGGAGCTCGTCGGTGCGCAGCCGGCGGCTCTCGCGCTTGTGCTTCTTGTCGAGGTCGCCGGCTCCCGAGCCGCGCTGGCCGTAGCGCTCGATCCGGGCGTCGAGCTCCTCCACCTCTCGTCCGTGGCGGGCCCGCAGGGGCGCCTCGGCGTCGTCGATGGCGGCCCGCAGCTCGTCGACGGCGGTCGTGGCGGTGGCGCCGGTGCCGTCCAGGCGCCGGGGCAGGTCCCGCCACGCGGCGAGGCGCAGGGCCAGCCGGTCGTCGGACGCGAGCAGGCGAGCCCGCTCGAGGTCGCCGCCGGCGAACGATGCCGCCTCGGCCGCCCGATCCGGGGCCACGCCCTCGGCCTCCAACGTCGCGACCACGACCTCCGGGGACAGGGGCGCGAAGTCCACCCGGATGCAGCGCGAGGCGATGGTGACGAGCTCCGGGGGCAGCTCCTCGGCGAGGACCACGAAGAAGGTGCCCTCCGGCGGCTCCTCGATCGTCTTCAGGAGCTTGGGCCCGACGTTGGGCGCGATGAGGTGGAACTCGTCGAGCACGAGGACCTTGCGCCGCCCCTCGGTTGCCGACCGGCTGGCCCGCTTGACGATGTCGTCGGCCTGGTCGGCGGAGATCGAGGCGCCCACCCGCTCGACGACCCACAGGTCGGGGTGGGCCTCGGCCGCGGCCAGCGCCCGAGCCCGCTGGGCGGCGGGGGCATCGCCGGCGCGCTCGGCCTCGTCGGCCAGCAGGTCCCCGGCGAACGCCCGGGCCGCCGCCCGCTTTCCGGCGCCCCGCGGACCGAGGAAGAGCCAGGCGTGCACGGTGTCGGGGCCCGAGGCGCGCCGGAGGAGGGCGACCGCCCGCTCCTGGCCGACCAC
>DATAGR010000798.1:0-16159 GCA_036263575.1 Aquihabitans sp.
GCAGCTGGCGGCCGCCTCCGATCGCCTGGCCGGCCTGGGCGCGTGGCCCTGGGCGGCGGAGGCGGCGAACGCTGCGGCCGACGCCCACCGGCGGCGGGGCGCGCAACGAGATGCGGCCACCTGGAGCCGCCACGCCGAGGCCTCGCGCGGCCGGTGCGAGACGGTGCGCAGCCCCGGGCTGGTCGTGGCCGCGGGCCCGGAGCCGCTGAGCCGGCGGGAGCGCGAGGTCGCGGTGCTCGCCGCTCAGGGCCTGGCCAGCCGGGTCATCGGCGAGCGCCTGTTCGTCGGCACCCGCACCGTGGAGAGCCACCTGGCCCGCATCTACGCCAAGCTCGGCATCCGCAGCCGGGCCGAGCTCGCCCACCTGTTCGGCGGCGACGGGCCCGAACCGCCCGCCCCGCCTGGCTGACCGGCGCGTGCCGGTCAGCCGGCGGCAGGCTGGGTCCGACGGGTGCGGGCGTGCAGGTCGTCGACCTGCTGCTCGAGCTCGAGGATTCGGGTGATGGCCGTGGTGTTGTGCCCCTCACCGGCGAGGTCGGCGGCCCGACCCAGCACCTCCAGGTCGTCGCGGGAGTAGCGCCGCTGGTTGCCCGAGGGCCGGGCGCCGTCGCGGTCCACCGCCTCACCGAGGCGGCGGAGCGCTTGGACGTCGAGGCCGAGCAGGTCGGCCGCGATCGCCATGGTGAAGAGCGGTTCGCCGGGGTCGTCGAGCCGGTCCCGCCAGGTCCGGGCCCGGGGGGTGGTGCGCTGGGCCCCACCCCTCCCGGCGTCGCCTGGCGACGACCGGCCCCGGCTCACGTGGCGCCGACCTCGATCGACCGCTGGTCGCCGCCCTCGGCGGTGGCGTGGCGGATGTCGATCTGGCGGGGCTTGGCCGCCTCCCGCAGCGGGATGCGCAGGGTCAGCACGCCGTCGCGGTACTCCGCGTCCACGTGCTCGGTGTCGAGCACGTCGCCCAGCATCACCCGGCGGGCGACGGTGACCTCGGCGCGCTCACGGACCAGGAAGCGGGCGCCCTCAGGAGCGGCGCTCTGGCGTCGGGCCTGCACCCGTAGCTCGCCGCGCTCGATCTGCACGTCGATGCTGGACGGGTCGACGCCCGGCAGGTCGAAGTCGACCGTGATCACGTCGCCCACGCGGTAGGCGTCCATGGCGGCGGTGAAGGACTTGGGCGTCTCGGCGAAGCTGGCGAAGGGGCTCCAGTCGCGGAACGGGTCGGTGCGCATCAGCATGGCGTCTACCTCCTGACTGAGATGGTTGCTGTTGCTACCTGACAGCATACCTATCAATCGGGGACGCGCAACCCTCTTTCGTCCCGATCGCCGGGGCCGTCCGTCGGGTCTCAGCCGCCGAGGTGGGCGATCCGCTGGCGGATCTCCAGCAGCCAGCTGTCGGCCTCGTCCGAGGCCTCGCTGGCGTCGCGGCGCAGCGCCTCGCCGTCGGCCACCGCCGACGGGTACGACCCGAGGAACTTCACCTCGCCGTGCTTGGTGCGCAGCGCCTTGAGGCAGTCGGCCACGACGTCGTCGGCCACGTGGCCCTCGAGGTCGAGCAGGAAGCAGTAGTCGCCCAGGCCCTTCTTGGTGGGCCGCGACTCCAGTCGGGTCAGGTTGATCCGGCGGGCCGCGAACTCCTGGAGGATGGCGACGAGGCTGCCGGGCCGGTCGTGGCGCTGGGCCACCACGATCGACGTCTTGTCGTGGCCGGTCGGCGCCGGCACCACCGTGGGCTGCACGGCCACGAACCGCGTCTGGTTCTCGGGGTGGTCCTCGATGTCCCGGGCGAGGACCTCGAGGCCGTAGAGGGCGGCGGCCAGCTCGTTGCCGATGGCCGCGGCGTCGGGCCGGCCCCGCTCGGCCACGGCCTGGGCCGCCTCGGCCGTGGAGTTGGCGGCCTGCGTGACGACGTCGGGCAGGTTCTGGTGGAGGAACCGGCGGCACTGCGCGGTGGCGTGGGGGATCGAGCTGACGTACTCGATGCCCGCCAGCGTCGCGCCGGGCACGGCAAGGAGGTGCTGCTGGATCGGGATGACGACCTCGCGCTGGATCAGCACGTCGACGTCGAAGGCGAGGGTGTCGGACGTGACGTTGACCGTGCCCTCGATGGAGTTCTCGATGGCGACGAAGCCGAGGTCCACCTCGCCGGTCTCGGTGGCCCGGAGGACGTCGGCCATGGTGGCGTAGGGCACCAGCTCGGCCGCGGCGAGGTCCGGCTGGGTGAGCAGCGCCTGCTCGGTGAAGGTGCCGAACGGGCCCAGGAACCCCACCCGCTTGGCGCGGGGGTGAGGGGCGGGCGAGCTCGGCGGCGCCTGGTCGGTCACGACCGTGCAGGATAGGGGTCGTGGACGAGGCCGCCCTGAGGGTTCTGCTCGACGGTGTGCGCAGCGGCGCCACCCGACCGGACGACGCCATCGCCGCGCTTCGGCGGCTGCCGTACGCCGACCTCGGCTTCGCGACCGTCGACCACCACCGCCACGTCCGCCAGGGCATGGCCGAGGCCGTGTACGGCCCGGGGAAGACCGCGCCGCAGGTCGCCGCCATCGTGGCGGAGCTCCTGGCCGCGTCCCGCGACGCGGCGATCGTCCTGACACGGGCCTCGCCCGAGCAGGTCGGCGCCGCGCTCGAGGCCAACCCGGGCGGGCAGGTCACGGGCACCACCGTGGTGTGGCAGCCGGTCCGGCCCCGCTCGGAGCGCGTGCTCCTGCTGACGGCGGGGACGGCCGACCAGCCGGTGGCCGACGAGTGCGCCGCCACCTTGACCGCCCACGGCCTGCCGCCGGTGCGGATCACCGACGTGGGCGTGGCCGGCGTGCACCGGCTGCTCGCCCACACCGACACCCTCCTGGCGGCTGACGCCGTGATCGTGGTCGCAGGCATGGAGGGCGCACTGGCCAGCGTGGTCGGCGGCCTCACCGGCGCCCCGGTGGTGGCCGTGCCCACGAGCGTCGGGTACGGGGCCGGGCTCGAGGGCGTCACCGCGCTGCTCGGCATGCTCGCCTCGTGCGCCGCCGGCATCAGCGTGGTGGGGATCGACAACGGCTACGGGGCCGCCTGCGCCGTCGCCCGCCAGGTGCTGACCCAGGACCGCCGCTCGGCGGGCAGGGTCGACGCGTGACCACGGCCTGGTTCCACTGCTTCTCGGGGGTCGCCGGCGACATGGCGCTCGGGTCGCTGGTCGACGCCGGCGCCGACTTCGACGGCGTGCTCGGGCTCCTCGAGCACCTGCCCGTCGGCGGCTGGCGGGCCGAGGTCGAGCCGGTGCTGCGCGGCGGCATCGCCGGCACCAAGGTCCACGTCCACGCCAAGGACTCGTCGGTCGTGCGCACCGCCTCGCACATCCAGGGGCTGGTGGCCGAGGCTCGGCTGCCGCCCCGCGTGGAGGCGCGCGCCAGCGCCGTGTTCACCGCCCTGGCCGAGGCCGAAGGCCGCCTGCACCGCCGACCGCCGGATCAGGTGCACTTCCACGAGGTCGGCGGGATCGACGCCATCGTCGACGTGGTCGGCACCTGCGCCGCGCTCGAGCTGCTCGACGTCGACCAGGTCGCCTGCTCGCCCGTCGCCGTGGGCCTCGGCATGGTGCGCGCCGCGCACGGCGTCATCCCGAACCCGGCCCCGGCCGTCGTGGAGCTGCTCCGCGGCATCCCGACGCGCGGCCTCGACCTCACGCTGGAGCTCACGACCCCCACCGGCGCCGCCCTGGTGGCCGGGCTGGCCACGACCTTCGGCGCGCTGCCGCCGATGACCGTGGTGGCCACCGGGTTCGGGGCCGGCACGCGGGAGCTGCCGGACCGACCGAACCTCACCCAGGTGGTCATCGGCGAGCCCGCCGCCGAGCGGGCGGTCGAGGGCCAACCGGTGGTCCTGCTCGAGGCCAACGTCGACGACGCCACCGGCGAGGTGCTGGCCCACGCCGTCGCCCAGCTGCTCTCGGCTGGGGCCCACGACGCGTGGATCAGCCCGATCGTGATGAAGAAGGGCCGGCCCGCCCACACCGTGCACGCCCTCTGCGACCCCGCCCTCGTGACGCAGGTGACCGGCGTGCTGGCGGCGGAGACCGGCTCGCTTGGGGTCCGCGGCTCGCGCCTCGAGCGGTGGCCCTCGAGCCGGGACCACGAGCGCGTGCTGGTCGGCGACCACTCCGTGCGCGTCAAGGTCAGCCCGGGGCGGGTGAAGGCCGAGTTCGACGACGCCGCCCGCCTCGCCGCCCGAACCGGGCGTCCGGTGCGCGAGGTCCTCGCCGAGGCCGAGGCCACGTGGCGCCACGCGCACCCCGCCGTCGACCCGGGGGCCGGTGGGGCGGACGGGCCCGATCCCGGCTGGGGCACCGAGGCCCCCGCCGAACCGGTCGACGGGCCGGCCGCCGGCGTGGACGGCCGCACGGCCGGAGAGCGGCTGCGGGCGGGCCCGGTGCACCACCCCGACGACGGCGGCGACGACGAAGGCGCCTCGGTCACGTCGATCCACGCCTTGGACCACGACCACGATCACGACCACCCGAGCCGCTCGGACCACGACCACCAGCCGGCGGTCGTCGAGCCGCCCCCGGAGGACGACCGGCCCGACTGACCGCCGGACGGACGGCGGTCGCCCACCGGTGTGGTGGGATGTCGAGCGCGCGGCCGGACCGGCCGCCACGGTCCTTGCGGGAGGGCGAGCGTGGGTGGGACAGGCCAGCGGGCGATCCGGGTGTTCATCTCCTCGACGTTCCGCGACATGCAGGCCGAGCGCGAGGAGCTGGTCAAGCGGACGTTCCCGGAGCTGCGGCGCCGCTGCGAGGCGCGCGGCGTCGCCTGGAGCGAGGTCGACCTCCGCTGGGGCGTGACCGACGAGGAGAAGGCGGAGGGCGCGGTGCTGCCCATCTGCCTGGCCGAGATCGAGGCCAGCCGCCCCTACTTCATCGGCCTGATCGGCGACCGCTACGGGTGGGTCCCCGACGACATCGACCCGGACCTGCAGGCCGCCCAGTCGTGGCTGACGGGGGCGACGGGGCGGTCGGTCACCGAGCTCGAGATCCTCCACGGCGTCCTCAACGACCCCGACATGGTCGGGCACGCCTACTTCTACCTGCGCGACCCGGCGTGGGTCGAGGGCCGCCCCGAGGCCGAGCGGGCCACGTTCCTCGAGCTGCCCACCGACGACGAGGTCGCCGCGCTCGGCGCCGAGGAGGCCGAGGCCCGCGCCGCCCACCGGCGCGCCCTGCTCGACGACCTGAAGGACCGGGTCCGGGCCAGCGGCTACCCGGTGCACGACGGCTACCCCGACCCGATGGCGCTCGGCGCCCAGGTGCTCGAGGATCTCGGTGCCCTCGTCGACGAGCTGTTCCCCGCCGACGTCCCGGTGGACCCGCTCGACCGGGCCGCCGACGAGCAGGACGCCTACGCCGCGGCCCGCCACGCGCTCCACGTCGGCGGAGACGCCGGCATCGCCCGACTGGACGCCCAGGTCACCGGCGGCGGCCCCCCGCTGCTGCTGACCGGTCCGGCCGGCATCGGGAAGTCGGCCCTCCTCGCCACCTGGGCCGAGCGCCGGGGCGAGCCCCCGGCCGACGCCGGGGCAGCGCCGACGGTGGTGCTCACGCACTTCACCGGCGCGTCGGCCGACGCCGCCGACGGCACCGCCATGGTGCGCCGCCTGATCGGGGAGGTCGCCCGGCGCTGCGGCCTCGACGTCGACCTCGACGAGCTGCCCACCGAGCCGGCCGCGCTCCGGACCGCGTTCACCGACGTCCTCCGTCGCGCCGGCCAGGGCCACCGGCTCGTGCTGGTGGTGGACGGGCTCGACCAGCTCGAGGACCGCGACCAGGCGCCCGACCTGGCGTGGCTCCCGTACGAGCTGCCGGCGGGCGTCACCGTGATCGGTTCGACCACCGGTGGCCGTCCGCTGGAGGCGGCTCGCGCTCGCGGGTGGGCGGAGCACGAGGTGGCGCCGCTGGACGAGGGCGAGCGCGCCCGCCTGGCCGAGGCCTTCCTCGCCCGCTCGTCGAAGCGCCTCGACCCGCAGCTGGCCGCCCGCCTCGTGGCCCACCCGAGCGCCGCCAACCCCTTGTTCCTCCGCATCGTGCTCGACGAGCTCCGCCAGCACGGCGACCACTTCACGCTCGGCGCCCTGCTCGACCGGCTCCTCTCGGCACCGGACCTGGTGGCCCTCTACGGCCTGGTCCTCGGCCGGTGGGAGCAGGACTTCGAGCGCGACCGCCCCGGCCTCGTCCGCGATGCCCTCACCCACCTGTGGGCGGCGCGCCGCGGCCTGGCCGACGCCGAGCTGCTCGACGTCCTCGACACCGACGGGGAGCCGCTCCCCCACGCCACCTGGTCGCCGCTCCTCCTCGCCGCCGGCGAGTCGCTCGCGTCGCGAGCCGGCCTGCTCGGGTTCCTCCACGAGCCCCTCCGGCGGGCGGTCGAGGGCCGCTGGCTGGCCGACGACGACACCCGGCGCGGCGCTCACCGCGCCCTCGCCCGCTACTTCGGCGAGCGCGAGCTCAGCCCTCGCATGGTGGCCGAGCTGCCGTGGCAGCTCCGGCAGGCCGCCGAGTGGGACGACCTCGCCGACGCCCTGGCCCGGCCCGACCTCCTGGCCGCCGCCTACCGGGCCGACCTGCCCGGCGTGCGGGCCGCCTGGGTGGCGGTGGAGGCGGCGAGCGACCGACGCATGGTCGAGGCCTACCGGCCCGTCGTCGACCGGCCCGACCACCACGACGACGTGGCCTGGGAGGTGGCCCGCCTGCTCGCCGACGCCGGCCACCCGGCCGAGGCGACGTCGCTGTTGCAGCACCTCGTCGACCGGGCGCGTGGCGGCGGAGACGAGCGGCGCCTCGCCGCCGCGCTGGCGAACCTGGGCGCCGCCCACCTGGGCACCGACGACCTCGACGACGCCCTGGCCGCGTTCGCCGAGCAGGAGGCCATCGCTCGCCGCCTGGGCGACGAGGCGCTCCTCCACGTCGCGCTCGGCAACCAGGGCGCGGCGCTGCGGGCACGCGGCGACCTCGATGCCGCGCTGGCGAAGATGGCCGAGGAGGAGGCGGTCTGCCGTCGGCTCGACGACCTGCCCGGCCTCCAGAGCAGCCTCGGCAACCAGGGCCTCGTGCACCTCGACCGGCGCGCCTACGACCTGGCGACCGAGCGCTTCACGGTGCAGGAGCGCGTCGCCCGCCAGCTCGGCGACCCGACGCTCGTCAACCGGGCGCTGGCCAACCAGGCCCAGGTGCTCGCCGACCGCGGCGAGGTCGAGGCCGCCCTCGCCCTGCTCGGCCGCCAGGAGCGCGAGTGCCGCGACCACGGCGACCGAGCCGGCCTGGCCGCCAACCTGAGCAGCCGGGCGGCGATCCTGCTCGCCCAGGGCCGCCTCGACGAGGCCGACGACGTGGCCCTCGAGGGCGCCGAGCTGGCCCGCCGGCTCAGCGCCGAGTCCCCCCTCGTGCGGGCCCTGTTCCTGCGGGCCACCGTGGCCCACCAGCGCGGCGACCGGGCCGCCGCCGTGGCGCTGCTCGACGAGCTGGACCCGCTGGTCGCCACGCTGGGCGACCGCAGCGCCGAGGCGCTGGCCACGGGCGAGCGGGCGACGCTCGAGCGCGAGGGGGGCGACCCGTCTGCCGCGCTGCGGCTCCACCAGCGGGAGCAGGCGCTCTACGAGGAGATCGGCGACCGCAGCGGCGTGGCCACCAGCCTCTCGAACCAGGCCCTCGCCCGGCACGCGGCGGGCGACGTCGCCGGTGCGCTGGCCGTCCTCGCCGAGGCGGAGCAGATCGTGCGGGCGCTCGACCTCCCGGCGATCCTCCAGAGCACGCTCGGCAACAAGGGCGCGTTCCTGCTCAAGGCCGGGGACCTCGTCGGCGGCCTCACCGCCCTCGCCGAGCAGGAGCGGATCTGTCGCGAGACCGGCAACCGGGTCGGCCTGGCGGCGTCGCTCGGCAACCAGGCGCTGGTCCGCCTGCAGCAGGGCGACCCCGTGGGCGCCGACCAGCTCCTCGTGGAGCAGGAGCGAATCTGCCGCGAGGTCGGCGACGCCGACGGGCTCGTCCAGGCCCTCGGCAACCGGGTCATCGCTGCGGTCCAGCGCAACGACGCCCCGACAACGGTCCGGCTGCTCGACGAGCAGCTGGCCGAGGCCCGCCGGCTCGGCCCCGTCGGCGCCGCCGCGGTGGTGGCCAACCTGACGCTCCAGCTCCGCATGCGCCCGGCGATGGGCGACGTCGCCGGCCTCCACGCGCTGGTGACCGGCCTGGAGGCGGAGGCTCGTGCGTCGGGCGACCACGCCGTGCTGGCCCAGGCCCTGGCGATCCGGGGCACGATCGCCATGGGGTCGGGCGACCCCGCCGGTGCCGCGACGGTCCTCACCGAGGCCGAGCACCTGGCCCGGGCGTCGGGCAACGCCCACGCCCTCCAGCTGGCCGCCGGCGGCCTCGGCCTGCTGGCGCTCCAGCAGGGCCGGCTCGACGACGCCGACGCCCTGCTCGGCACCCAGGCCGAGACCTCGAGGGCGGCGTCCATCCCCGAGGGCCTCTCCGCGGCGCTCGGCAACCTGGCGATCGTGCGCCAGCAGCGGGGCGACGGGCCGGGGGCGCTGGCGCTGCTCCAGGAGCAGGAGCAGCTCTGCCGGCAGGTCGGCGACGCCCAGGGGCTGGTGCTCGCGCTGGCGAACCGCGGCGAGGTCACCGCCCGCCAGCCCGGCCGCCGTGACGAGGGCCTCCGGGTCCTGGACGAGGCGGTGGCCACGGCCGACCAGGTGGGCTGGGCCCAGATGGCGGGCCAGATCCGGCAGCTCGCCGCCCAGATCCGGGCCACGCCGGGCTGATCGGCGACGCCGCTGCGGCCCCGGTCAGTCGGTGGCCGTCACGGCCGGGGCGACGACGGCGGCCGGGGCATCGGGATGCGCCGGCGGCGGTGCCGGCCCGCTGCGGACCACCTCGAAGCCGGCCCGCGCCAGCACGCCGGGCAGCTGGCGGGCCGACGCCCGGTTCCCCTCGCGCGCCTCCTCCGGCAGCTCGGACCACGGGACGAGGAGCGGGTGGTGGCGCCGGGCGTCGTCGCGCACGGCGGCATGGGTCCAGCCGGCCCGGCGACGGTCGTCGGCCCAGCGGGCGTGCTCCGCCGTCGCCAGGCGCTCGACCTCGTCGGCGGTGAAGGCGAAGTCGCCGGCGTCCCAGCCGTAGAGCGGCGACAGCGAGCAACCGACCGAGGCCAGCGCCCCGACCAGGCCGTCGGCCGCCCGGCGGTTCGCCTCCTGCGTGTCGGCGTCGAGCTCGTCCCAGGGCACCGCCGTCGGGCCGGTGCGGCCGTCGGCGCGCGCCCGGACGAGGAAGTCGTCGTGCAGGGCCTGGGCCACGGCTTCGTTGGTGCCGCCGTCGACGGCCGCCGCCGAGCACGTGCGGTCGAGCAGGGGGAACCCCCGGATCCCGACCGGCTGCCCCGCCTCGGCCTCGTCGACCAGGAGGGCCAGGCCGTCCTCCGAGCGGGTCCTGACGGCGACCGTGCAGCGCGTGGTGCCGAGCGCCTGGCGCACGAACAGCGCGGTGGAGAGAGCAGCCGTGTCGTCGTCGTCGCACACGTAGGCGGCGGTGACGGACCCCTCGGCGAGGAGGTCGCGAAAGGCCTCGGCGGCGTCAAGCACCGGGCGGTCGGGGTCGAGGTCGATGGCCTCGGCCACGGTGTTGGCGACGAGCGAGGGGTGCCGCAGGCGCAGGCTGCGGTAGCGGGCCGAGGCATCGGGGTCGATCAGCGTGAGCCGCAGCGGGTGGCCGATCGACTCGGCTCGCTCGGCCCACCGCTGGGCCACGGCCACGGCGACGGCCTCGCCGAGCACGCCGACGCCCACCACCAGGACGTGCGGCGGGCGACCGTCGGGCTGCGGCTCGAGCGGGTCGGTCTCGGCGAGCCACAGCCGGGCCCCCCGCTGGAAGATGTTGAAGAAGTCGAGGCGGACCGACGCCGTGCCGGCGCCGAGCTCACGGGTGCGCAGCAGCCGCGAGAGCTGTGGGTCGAGCAGGTGGACCGACGTGCGCAGGGCCGGGCGCCCCGCCGAGCGCGGCACCCGCCGGGCCACGGCCACGATCTCGGCGTTGGTCGCATCGTCGGCGACCGCCACGAGGTCGGCGGCCCGGGCCAGGCCGGCCTCCTCGAGGACCCGGGGATCGGTCGCCTCGCCGGTCAGCACGGTCACGCCTCGGCGCGCCAGCCCGGCGCGGTGCACGTTGGCCGGGTCGGGCTCGATGGCCACCACCCGCCGGCCGGACTCGGCGAAGCTCGCCGCCAGCCGGGAGCCCTTGTCACCCAAGCCCGCGACCACGACGTGGTCCTGGGCGAACCGGAGCCGGAAGCGGGCGAACTGGTCGCGCAGCACCGAGGCGGTTGCGGCGTAGAAGGTGGTGGCGAACGCGATGGGCCCCAGGAACCGGGCGAGCTGCACGCGCCAGTCGAGGGCGGCGAGGTCGTCGGAGATCGAGATCGAGAAGAAGTCGGGGATGGCGTAGAGCCGGTTCCACACGCTGCTCTCCGGGGCGCCGACGGTGAGGCCCCAGAAGGCCAAACCGGCCACCACGAGCCAGGCGACGGTCAGCGTCAGCCACCGCCACCGCGGCGACCACAGCGCCCTCAGCGCGCCCACGGCCACCGCTCCACCGTCAGCGTGGGCGACGACCCCGCCCGCTCCCGCGCCGGCGGCACGGCGCCCGTCGCAGCGGCCACCGGGTCGCGCTGCACCCGGATCCACGCCAGGGGCAGCGACCGTGCCCGTGCCTCGCCGACGATGTCCGCGGTGCCGCCCACGCCGCGCCCGGCGGCGCCGTCCCACACCACCACCACGGCGTCGGAGCGGTCGAGCACCGCCAGCCCGGCGGCGAGGTAGGCCTCGTCGCGCGTGGGCCGGGCGTCCACCTGCTCGACGGAGGCGGCGGCCGCGAGCAGCCGCCGGAACGACGCACGGGACGCGGCGTCGCCGAAGTCGCCCTCGTAGTCGTCGGGCGCGAGCGGCAGGACGACATCGACCGGCCACCCCCGATCGAGGGCCCGTTCGACCACGACCCGATCGGCGCCCTCGGCCAGGCTCGACACGACCCGCCCGGACGGGCCGACGCCGTCGAGCACGTCGTCGACCAGGCCGGCCACCTCCGCCTTGGGCGACGCGTGGGCGCGATGGCCCGAGACCCCCACGCGCACCGTTGCGGTTCCCGTCCCGACCGCGGTCACGGCGCCACGTTAGGCGGCGGTGCGTGCCGGGCCCGGCTGCTCAGCCGGCCGCGCGGACCAGGGCGGTCACCAGCGCGCCCACCGCGATGACGATGGGGAACGGCGCCCGCCGCCAGGCGGCGATGATGGCGGCGGCCACGCCGGCGGCGCGGGCGTCCAGGACCCACCGGTCCTCGGTGGTCAGCGTCTGCACGGCGATGAGCGCTGGGAGCAGCGCGGCGGGCAGCAGGGCGACGCAGCGGGCGACGCGTGGCGGCAGCGCCCGTCCGCCCAGCACCACCAGGCCCAGCACCTTGAAGGCGTACGCTCCCGCCGCCAGCAGCAGCACGGCGGTCCAGCTCACCGCTCGCCTCCCGTCGCCGGGCGCGCCCGCAGGCCGAGCAGCACCGCCAGCGATGCGGCGAGGACGGGCACGCCCTCGGGTGCGACGGGCACGAGGACCAGCGCGAGGGCCACCCCCATCGCCGCCGCCAGGCGGCCGTCCAGGCTGCGGAGGTGCGGCACCACGAGGGCGACGAACCCGGCGGGGAAGGCGGCGTCGAGCCCGTAGCGCTGGGGGTCGCCGATGGCGTCGCCGCCCAGGGCGCCAAGGAGCGTGCCGAGGTTCCAGAAGACGAAGACGGAGGCGCCGGCGACCCAGAAGCCCCGGCGCTGGTCGGCCGGGTCGCGCTGCGCCGTCGCCATGGCGGTCGACTCGTCGATCACGAGCTGGGCGGCGAGGAGGCGGGTCGCCAGCCGGCCCCGCACCACGTCGGCGAGCGAGAGCCCGTAGGCGCCGTTGCGCGCCGCCAGCAGGAGGGCGCTGCCGAGCGCCGCGGCGGTCGACCCGCCGGCGTCGACGACCGCGACCGCAGCGAACTGCGAGGCGCCCGTGAACACGAGCAGGGACATGGCGCACGCCTGTGCGGTGGAGAGCCCGCCCGAGGTGGCGAGGACGCCGAACGAGATGCCGAACGCACCGACGGCGAGGCCCAGCACCAGGCTCGCGGTGACGGGGTGCGGAGGCGGCGGCTCGCTCGCCCCGGGTCCGGTGACGCCGGGGTCGTTCGCCTGGGGCCCTCGACCCTCGGGCTCCCGGTCGCCGCGGCCGGGTCGGGGCGGGTCGGGGGGCACGGGCGACGACGGTACCGCCGCCCTCGCACCGAGCGGTCCGGCGCCCCGGCCCGGTTCCGGCCGTAGCGTGCCGGGCATGGACCTCACGGAGCTCGGCGTGCGCGAAGCCGTCCGCGACCTGCTGGCCCGCTACACCTGGGCGGGCGACCGGGGCCGCAGCGGCGACCTCGCCGCCCTGTTCGCCGAGGACGGCGTGCTCGAGGTCGGCGCCCACGGCGGCCGCTGGGAGGGGCGCGACGAGATCGCCCGGCGGCTCGACGCGGTGGCCGAGCGGGTGGCCGTCGCCGGCACGTCGACGGGCGCCGTGCGCCACCACGTCTCGAGCATCGAGATCGACGTGCGCTCGGCCCACGAGGCCACCGCCCGCTCGTACTTCCTGGTCCTCACGTCCATCGGCGTCGACCATTGGGGCCGCTACCGCGACCGCGTGGCCGCGGGGCCCGACGGCACGTGGCGGTTCCTCGAGCGCTCGGTGCAGGTCGACGGCCACTCGCCGGGCTCGCTGGTGGTACGGGACCCGGGCTCGGCGTGATCCTCGTCGACCGACCGATCTGGTCGGCCCACGGCCGCCGCTTCGCCCACCTCGTGAGCGACGCCTCCCACGACGAGCTCCACCGCTTCGCCGCCGACCTCGGCCTGCCGCCCCGCGCCTTCCACCGCGACCACTACGACCTGCCCGACGACTGGTGGGACCGGGCCGTCGCCGCCGGCGCCACGCCGGTCGACCCCCGGGAGCTCGTCCGGCGCCTCCGCCTCGCCGGCCTGCGCGTCCGCCCGGGGCGCCCGGCCGGCCGCGACACGGCCGCCGGCTGACCTACGGCTCGGGCGGTCAGCCGGGCCGGAGGGCGGCCAGCTCCCGCTGCAGGTTCGCCACGGCGCGCGCCCGGCGGGCACGGCGGTCGTCGGCCGCGCCGGCGCCGTACAGCTCGTCGGCCCGGGCCAGGAAGCCGGCCAGCAGCGAGCCCCGGCCGGCGACCCAGGCGGCGTCCCCGACGTGGCCGTACTCGGCGCGGACCTCGGCGACGTAGCGGTCGTAGCGCTCGGGGGGCGAGGACAGGATCCACAGGTCGGCGTCGAGCAGCACGGCGCCGCTGCGGTCGACGGCCTCGGTGCGGTGGGTCGCGGTCAGCCGCACCAGGCGGGCCACCTCGTCGGCCAGGCGGTCGCGGTCGGCGAGGGCCAGCGCCGGCAGCCGGTCGACGGCCAGCTCCGCGCTGGCTGCTTCGGACACCCCGGGCCCGTCGGTCGGGTCGTGGATGGCGTCGTGGAACCACGCCGCCAGGCGCACGGCGGTCCCGTCGGCGTCGGGCTCGGTGGGCAGGAGCCGGTCGACCTCGGCCAGCACCTCGCCGACGTGCTCCAGCGAGTGGTGGCGGCGGTGCGGCTCGCCGTGGCGGGCGGCCAGCTCGTCGGCCACCGACCGGGCCGCGCCGGGCGAGGCCCCGAGGGCCACGAGCAGCGCCTCCGGCGACGCCACCGCGCTCAGGCCGGTGCGGGCGCGGGGGCGGCGGCGGGCGCGTGGCCCGAGGCGCAGGCCTTCCAGAACGCCCGGTAGCTCGGGTACTCGAGCGCGGGCGTGACCCACCCGGCCGCCTCGAGCTCGCGGTGGTAGCGCTCGAGGTTGCGCCACGGGACGCCCATGTCGGTGTGGTGGGCGAGGTGCCAGCCGGTGCGGTACGGCACGATCCAGAACCGCGCCGCCCAGCTCTGGCGGATCGAGTGGGTGGTCCGCCGCCGATCGTCGGAGCGCTCCATGCCGCCGTGCTCGGCGATGGCGCGGAGCCGGTTGAGCACGCGCCAGACCGTCATCCACGGGCCCAGCCAGCAGAGCGGGTACAGCCACCAGCGCCCGGTCAGCGCCCAGCTCGCCGCCCACAGCACCACCTGGGTGCCGAGGATGCGGGCGGCGAAGGGCCGCGAGCCCCGATTGGTCATGGCCTTCAGCAGCGGCTTCAGGTTCTTCCACCCGGAGATCCCGAGGGCGTCGCGGAGCAGCTTGCGGCGCCAGGACGCGGCCGGCGCCGGGTACCCGGCGTAGAGCGGGAGGTCCGGCTCGTTGGGGCCGAACTCGTCCTTGTGGTGGGCGAAGTGGACGCGCCGGTACACGTCGAACGGGACGAACGCGGGGTAGTCGAGCAGCCAGCGGCCGACCAGGTCGTTCGCCGCGCGGTTCCGGAACAGCAGGCGGTGGGCGGCCTCGTGGCCGAGGATGGCGAGGCGGGCGAACATCGGCCCCATCAACACGAAGAGGGCGGCGTACCCGAGCGGGTGGTCGACCCACACGGCGGCGGCCCAGAGGCCCACGATGGCCGCCCACAGCCCCACCACGGTGACGACGTTGCGGGCCCCGGCGATGCGGCGGAGCTCGGCGCGCACCTCGGGCACGGCCTTGCCCGAGCGGCTCAGGCGCTCGGTCGGCAGGACGTCGGGCAGGGCCTCCGGGGCGGGCACCATGCCGCCGGTCCGGCGGGGCGAGGCGATCGCGGTCATGGCGACATGTTACGTTGCCCGGACAGATGCCGTCCACACGTAACACCCCGGCACCCGTGGCCGGCGACGTCGCCGCCCCGGCGGTCGGCCGCCTCACGGCCCGCTCGGTCATCGCATCCACGCTCCTCGGCGTCTCGCCGCCCGAGCTGCCGACCCGATCCCTGGTGGCCACGGCCGAGCTGCTGGGGGTGGCGCCCGGCACCGCCCGGGTCGCCATGTCTCGCATGGTCGCCGCCGGGGAGCTGGAGGCGACCGGCGACGGCTACCGCCTCGTCGGCCGGCCGCTCCTCACCCGCCGCTCGCGCCAGGAGCTCTCGCGCCGCGGCCCCGCGGGGCGGTGGGACGGCACGTGGCGCACCGGGGTGGTCACGACCGAGGGGCGGACGGCCGGCGCCCGGGCCGAGCTCCGAGCCGCCATGGGCGCGCTGCGCTTCGGCGAGCTGCGCGAGGGCGTCTGGCTGCGGCCCGACAACCTCCCCGCCGGTGCGCTCCCCGACCAGGAGGCGCTGGTGGCGGCCGAGTGCACCTGGGTCCGTGGCCGGCCCGAGGACCCCGTCGCGGTGGTCACCCGCTGCTGGGACCTCGACGGGTGGGCCCGGCGGGCCGCCGCGCTGCAGCGGGAGGTCGACCGCCTCGGCGCCCGCCTGGCCGACCACGACCACACCGCGCTGGCCGAGGGGTTCGTGGCCTCGGCGGCGGTGCTGCGCCACCTCCAGGCCGACCCGCTCCTGCCGCCCGAGCTCACCCCCGATGCCTGGCCCGGGCCCGCCCTCCGCCGGGGCCACGCCGCCTACGACGACGCGTTCAAGGCGACGCTCGCCGCCTGGCTCCGGGGCCGGCGCAGCTGAGCGGCCGCCGTCCGAGGGGCAGCCGGTCGACCGGTCAGCCGGCCTCCTCGCCGCCGTCGGTCGGCGAGGCGTCGAGGCGGGCGAGCAACCGGTCCCGGATCGACGTGCCCGCCTCGCGGGCCTTCTCGCCCGTGATGCGCCAGCCGTGGCGCGAGGAGTAGAGGAGCGGTGGTTCGTCGAGCCGTCCGGTGCCGGTGGCGACCACCCGGGCGAAGAAGAGGTCGTGGTCATAGCGACCGGTGATGCGGTCCTCGACCTCGCAGTGCAGCCAGGCCACGGCGTCGCGCACGACCGGCAGGTCGCCGGTGAGGTCGAGGTACTCCGGGGCCACGTACGCGAACCGGCGCCCCGGGTACGAGAAGTACTGGCCCTGCTCGACCTGGTCGCCGCCGAGGATCGACACCGAGAACCGGCCGCTGGCGGCGATGAGCGGGTGGGTGTCGTGCTTGGGCGACACCGAGGCCAGCACGATCGGCTCCTCGAACGACACCTGGCAGACCCAGTGCGAGGTGTACGCCCTGACCACGCC
>DATAGR010000799.1:0-10514 GCA_036263575.1 Aquihabitans sp.
GATCCCGTCGGGACCCGTCGTGGTGCTGCCCACCAGCGACCGCCTGGTCGACGTCCTCCACCGTGGGCGCGATCGCTTCCCGGCGAGGGTCGTCCTGGCCATCCCCGCTGCCGACGTGGTCGTGCCCCTGCTCGACAAGGCCTCCGCCGCCGAGGCGGCGAAGGCGGCCGGCCTGGACGTGCTGCCATGGGTGGCGGTGCGAGACGCGGGCGACATCGCCGCGACGGGCTCCCTCCCGCTGCCGCTGGCGGTCCGGCCCACGCGGTGGGACACGGCGGGCTCGGATCCGGTCAAGGTCGCCGTCCTCCGGGACCGCGCCGCCGTGCGGCCGATGCTCGAGCACCAGCTGTCGTGCGGTGCCGAGCTGGTGGTGCAGCCCTACGTCGAGGTGCCGGACGACGCCGTCGAGTTCGTCCTGGCCTGGCGCAGCGCCGACGGGACGGCCACCGCCCTGTGCGAGGGCCGCAAGCGCCGCCAGGCGGCGCCCGACGGCGGCGTCATGGTCTGGGGCGAGACCGCCGACCGGCCCGACGCCCGCCGGGCCGCCACCGCGTTCCTCGACGCCAGCGGGTACACCGGCATCGGCGGCATCGAGCTCATCCGCGACGGCGACCGGCTGTGGTTCGTCGAGTGCAACCCGAGGCTGGAGGCGATCCACTTCCTCGCCGCCCGGGCCGGCCAGGACCACGTCGCCATGGAATACCGGCAGCGAGCCGGGGTCGAGCCCGGTGACCGGACGCCACCGCCGAACGTGGCGGCCGCGGCCTGGGTGGGCGCCGCCGCCCTCGCCGCGCTGCGCGCGCCGGGCGGCAGCCCGTGGCGCACCGCGCGCGACTGGCTGGCGTTCCGGCGGAGCCCGCGCCGGGCGCGAGCCGTGTGGTCGTGGCGCGACCCGGGCCCCGGTCTCGCCGTGGCGGCGCGGCTCCTCGCCGCCGCGGGCCGACGGCGGTCGTCCCCATGAAGGTCCTCCACGTGATCGACGGCCTCGGCCTCGGCGGCGGCGCCGAGCACAGCCTCGTCGCCCTGCTGCCGGAGCTGCGGGAGCGGGGCGTGACGTCCACCGTCGTGTGCCTCCGACCCCGCACGGGCGGCCTCTCCGACGACGTGCGGGCGGCCGGCTTCCCGCTCGAGGTGCTGCCCGGCCAGCGCCTGCCCGGGCGCGTCGCCGGGCTGCGCCGCGCCATCCGCGAGCACCGGCCCGACGTCGTCCACGCCACCCTCTTCGACTCGTGCCTCGCCAGCCGGCTCGCCGGGGTCGGGCTGGGCGTGCCGATCGTCAACAGCCTGGTGAACGTCCGGGACGACGCGGTACGGGTGCGGTACCTGGGGCGGACGGGCTGGAAGCACGCCGTCGTGCGCCTGGTGGACGGGGTGACCGCCCGCCGCCTCCTCGACCACGCCCACGCCCTGACCGAGACCGTCCGCGCCGAGGCCATCGGCGTCCTGCACCTCGATCCCGGGCGCGTGACGGTCGTCCCCCGGGGACGATCCGCGGCCACGCTCGGCGCCGCCACGCCGGAGCGCCGAACCCGGGTCCGGGCCCGGCTCGGCGTGCCCGACGCCGCACCGGTCGTGCTGTCGGTGGGCCGCCAGGACCGGCAGAAGGGCCAGGACGTGCTGGTGCGCGCCTTCGCCGACCTCCTCGCCGGGCGACCCGACGCAGTGCTGCTGATCGCCGGCCGACCCGGCACCGCGACCTCGGCCGTGGAGCAGGCGATCTCGGAGACCGGGGTGTCGGGGTCGGTGCGCGCCCTGGGGCACCGCACCGACGTGGCCGACCTCATGGCGGCGTCCGACGTGCTGGCCTTCCCGTCGTACCACGAGGGCCTCGGGTGCTCCATCGTCGAGGCGATGGCGCTCGGCCTGCCCGTCGTCGGCTCGGACGCGCCGGCCGTCGCCGAGGTCCTCGAGGGCGGCAGGTTGGGCGAGCTGGTGCCGCGAGGCGACGTCGGCGCCCTGTCGGAGGCCAGGGAGGGCCTCCTCGCCGACCCGGATCGCCGCCGGGAGCTGGCCGGTGCCGGCCGGGCCCGCTTCGAGGAGCGCTACGAGCTGTCGGTCGTCGCCGACGCCATGGTCGACCTCTACGGCGAGGTCGCTGCTCAGGCCGCGCAGCCGGCTGACCGCGTCGCCGGTGCGAGGGCCGGGACGACCTGAACGCCGGCGGGCGTCACCGGGCCGGTGGCCTCAGAGCCCGGCGTGCTCGAGGGCGTCGCGGTAGTACGCCGAGTCCCGTCGCAGGTCCTCCGGCGTCCCGACCGCGGCCACCCGCCCGCCGTCGACCACGACGATGCGGTCGCAGATGGCGAGCGTCGAGAGCCGGTGGGCGACGATCACCATGGTGACCGAGCCCTTGAGGCCCTGCAGCGTCCGCTGCACCGTGGCCTCGGCCCCGCCGTCGAGGGCGCTGGTGGGCTCGTCGAGCACCAGCAGGTCCGGTCGACCGGCGAGGGCCCGGGCGATGCAGACCCGCTGGCGCTCGCCGCCGGAGAGCCCCTGGCCGAGCTCGCCGACGGGTGCGTCGTAGCCCTGGGGCAGCAGCCCGACGAAGTCCGCGACGTGGGCCTGCCGGGCGGCCTGCTCGATGGCCTCGTCGTCGAGGTCGCGCAGGAACCGGATGTTGTCGGCCACGGTGCCGTGCAGGAGGCGCGGCTCTTGCGGGACGATCGCCGTGCGTCGGTGCCACTCGTCGTCCTCGACGCGGCCGAGCGGGACGCCGTTGACGAGGATCTGGCCCTCGGTCGGCTCGTACAGGCGCAGCACGAGGTTGACGAGCGTGGTCTTGCCTGCTCCGGACGGCCCCACCACGCCGATCGTCTCGCCGGCGTGGATCGTGAGGTCGAGGCCGTCGACGACCGGCGGACCCCCGGCGTAGGAGAACCCGACGCCCTGCAGGCAGATCTCCTGCAGCGGTCCGACCGCCTCCGTCCCCCGCTCGCGCGGCCGGGAGCGGTAGCTCTCGAGGCGCTCGACCAGGTTGTCGAGGTACGGCCGGTACTCGGCCACCTGCTGCGTGGTCGTGAGGAGGGCCTGCCCGTAGGAGAGCGACCGCAGGAGGATGAGCGCCACCGCCGCGACACCGGCGAGGTCGCGGACCTCCGAGCGCGAGACCAGTGCGAGCCCGCCGATGGCGAGCAGGAAGGCCGTGGTCTGGTACACCCGCGGCGTGACGCCGGCGAGGAACTTGGTGCGGCGGAACTGGGCGGCGACCTCGTGGTCCATCTCGAGCAGCCGGTCGCTGGCCCGACCGGACACGCCGAACACGGCGAGCTCGCGCGCCAGCAGCACCGACTCCGTGGCGCCCTGGGTGTACACCGCCCGCTGGCTGGTGAGCGCGGCGGACGCCCCCTTCGTGCGGCGGTTGGCCGGTCGCTGCACGCCGATCACCAGGGCGCCCACGACCAGGAGCGCGAGAGATGCGGTGACGTTGATGACGACGGCCGCCACCGCGAAGCTCACCAGGCTGAGCAGGGCGCTCACCACGCCGAGGAGCGCCAGGAAGCCGGACGTGAACCGGTCGACGTAGGTCGTCAGCGCCTCCTGGAGCGTCCCGAGGCGTTCGCCAGCCTTCCGCTCGTAGGAGGCGTGGTGGAACGCCTGCAGCAGCTGGCGCCGGGCGTTCTCGGAGCTGCGTGCCGCGACCGTGCTCGACACGTGGGCGAGGAGCACCCCGATCACGGCGTTGACCGCGAGCAGGCCGAGCGCCGCCCACAGGCGCACCCCGACGGAGAGGTCGAGGCCGAGGAGGTCCTGCGCCGAGCCGTCACCGGTCGTCGCCACCGCGACCGAGGTGACCATGGCGAGGACGCCGGCCTCGGCGACGCCGCCGAGGAAGGACAGGCCGCCGATCGTGGCCAGCGACAGTGCGGCGTGGCGGTCGAAGCGCCGGAGGACGTCGACGGCGTGCCGGACGTCGCCCGTGGTGGTCGTGCTCATCGGCGCGATCCTTCCCGATCGCGCGAGGGCGCGGGGGACACCGATCGGCGGCGGCCACGCTCCCGCAGGAGCCGCTCGTACGCGTCGAGGGTCCGGGCCACGACCTCGTCCTGGTCGAACTCCGCCTCGGCCTTGGCCCGGGCGGCGCGGCCCATCGAGGCCCGCAGCTCGGCGTCGCCGCCCACCCGCACCAGCGCGTCGGCCAGCGCGCCGGGATCCCGGGGCGGGACGAGGAGGCCGGTCCGCCCGTGGTCGACGACCTGGCGGCAGCCGCGGATGTCGGTGGCCACGACCGGCAGGCTTGTCGCCGCCGCCTCCATCGCCGACCGGGGGAAGCCCTCTCGGTGGGACGCCAGCACGTAGGCGTCGAACGCCCCGTACGCCGCCTCGATGTCCTCGCGCGCCGGCAGGAACGCCACGCCGGTCGCCTCGCTGAGGCCCGGCAGCTCGGCCGCGGTGATCCCATCGGCCTTCGAGGGGTCGGGCGGGCCGATCACCACCAACCGCACGTGCGGGTGGGTGCGGCCGAGCCGGCGGCCCGCCTCCAACAGCTCGCGGAGGCCCTTCTCCCAGACCAGGCGACCGACCGCGCCGACGACGACCTCGGCGTCGGAGGCCCCGATCGCCCGGCGGATGGCGTGCGCCGCCTCGGTGCGCCCCCCCGGGGCGAAGCGCGCCAGGTCGACCCCGTTGCCGAGCACCGTGAGCCGATCCGCAGGGACGCGGAGGCGTCGGAGGGTGGCCACGTCCTCCACGTTCTGGACGAGCTCGGCGTCGGAGCAGGCGGCCGCCGCCCGCTCCAGCGCGTACACGGCGGTCCGGCGCGCGAGCGGGTCGGTCGGCGTGGCGTACAGCCCGTGGACGGTGTTGACGACGACGGGCACGCGGGCCGCCCGAGCTGCGGGGCGCCCGAACCAGCCCGGCTTCGGGTTGTGCGTGTGGACGATGTCGGGCCGCTCGTCGCGGAACAGGCGGTGGAGCTCGGCGATCGAGCGCAGGTCGGCGAGCGGGGCCATGGCCCGGGTGGCGTGGCGGAGCGGCACGTGCCGGATCCCGGCGGCGGTGAGCGCGCCCACGTGCGGGCCCGGGGCGGACGCCGTGACGACGTCGTACCCGGCCTGCGCGATCGCCCGCAGCTGGGGCAGCAGGAGCAGGTCGAGGGACATGTCGGTGGTGGCGACGTGCAGGACGCGCGGCCCGCTCCGGCTCACGTGGTCGCCGCTCGGTACCGGTACCGGTTCACCGCTCGCCGCACGTCGTCCTCGAGTCGGAGCCCGCCGGCGACCTTCCGCGCGAACCCGTCGCCCGCATCGCGGTCCTGGATCGGCGAGCGGGCCAGGCGCCACGGGTCGAGGCGGCCGTACGGGTTGGGGCGGGTGCCGGCGACGGCGGCCGACCGGAACCTCGCCCGCACCGCGGCCTGGGCGGCCGGCGAGCCGAGGAGGGCCTTCGGGTAGGCGAAGTGCACCGGATCGACGCCGAGCCGGTCCTGGATGAGCCCGATGGAGCGGTCGAGCTCCGGTGCGATCGATGCCGGCGGGATGCGGTCGAGCAGCGCGTGGCCGTGCGTGTGGGAGCCGATCTCGAGGTGACCGGTGCTCAGGCCGTCGGCGAGGGCGGCCCACGAGGCGGGCCGGCCGTCGTCGGGGAAGTCGACGCCCTCCTCGACGAAGCGGGTGGCGAGGTACAGGAGGGCCGTCACCCCGTGCTCGACCAGGATGGGCAGGGCCACGTCGACCACGTCGGCCGTGCCGTCGTCGAACGTGACGACGACCCGGTTCCCGCCGCCGGACGGTTCCCGGTCGCCCTCGGCCAGCGCTCGGTCGAGCGTCACGGCCTGGCCGGCGACGGCGGCGATCTGGTCGGCGAACGCGCCGCTGGGGATGTCCACCGGCACCCGCGTCCGGCCGCCGACCCGGTGGTAGAGCAGCACGACGGTGCCCGGTGGCGGGGGTCGGAGGCGGTCGAGGGCCTGCGACGACAGCCGGAGGCCGCGGGCGGCGCCGGCGCGCAGCGATGACGACATGCTCCGTGGTCCTCCTCCCCGAGCCGACGCACGAGCGTAGTGCCCGCGGCCACGCGCCGATCCGTCGCTCAGGTCCGACCGACCCGGGCGAGCAGGTCTCGCCAGTCGGCTGCGACCCTCGGCATCGTGAAGTCGCGGTGGCAGCGCTCGTGGCCGGCGCCGCCGAGCTCGTCGCGGTGCTCGAGGGCCCAGCGGATGGCGCTGCTGAAGGTGGCCGGGTCCCGGTCGCCCACCAGCCGGCCCGTCACCCCGTCCTCGACGACGCGGTGGACGCCGCCGACGTCGGTCGAGACGACCGGCAGACCGGTCAGGCCGGCCTCGATGGCGACGGCCGGCACGCCCTCGGTGCGGCTGGTGAGGAGGAGGCAGTCGGCGGCCAGGAGGGCATCGGAGGTGCGGTCGACCTGGCCGATGAGGCGGACGCGATCGCCCCCGACGTGGTCGGCTCTCGCCTGCAGCTCGGCGCGGAGCGGACCGTCGCCGACGACCAGCAGCTGGACGTGGGCGAGCGACGCCACCACGTCGACGGCCAGCTCGGGGTGCTTCTCCGCGGCCAGCGAACCCACCCAGGCGACGACGGGCCGCTCGTCGAGCCCGAGCGCGTGGCGGGCCGCCGCCACCGACCGCTCGTCTCGGCGCGGGAAGCGCTCGGCGGGCACCGCGTTGGTGATGACCTCGATGCGCGACGCCGGGAGCCCGTAGCGGGCCATGAGGGCGTCGGCCCCCCCGGGCCACAGCGTGACGACGGTGGTGGCCCTCCGCAGCGGGACGCCGATGCGCAGGTCGGCGGCGCGCACCCCGCCCCAGTACGCCGGGTCCCCGATGCTCCGGTAGACCCACGGCGTCGCCGTGCCGAGCAGCGCGACCGCCGTCGACTGCAGGGTGTCGGCCCCGTGGGCGACCACCACGCCGCCACCGTCGGCGAGGTGGCGGAGGCGGCGCAGGCCCCGGGGGTCCACGCGCGTGCTGCCGATCGCCTCGACGTCCAGGTGGGGGCCTCCGGGACCGGGCCGCAGGGCCCGGACCTCGGCGTCGTCGCCGGCGGCCCGCAACGCATCCACCAGGTCCAGCGCGAACACCTCGGCACCCCGGCGATCGGAGGAGGCGCACAGGTGGAGCGACGCCTGGCCCGGTGCCGCCCGGCGCGACGCCGGCCGGGCGGGCCGCGATCGCCGGCCCTCGGCCGCCACCTCCAGGATCAGCTCGGACCACTGGTGCACGATCCGATCGGTGGTGAAGCCGGCCAGGCAGCGCTCCCGGGCCGCCGCACCGCGCCGAGCGGCATCGGTGACGACCGCTCGCACCCCGTCGGCGAAGGCGGCAGCCGGGTCGTCGTGGTCCACCGACACGAGCGCCCCCGTGGTCTCGTCGACCAGCTCGCTCGTGCCACCGACGTCGGTGGCCACGGACGCGACGCCGCTCAGGCCGGCCTCGATGACCACGCCGGGCATGCCCTCGGTCCGGCTCGGCAGGACCAGCGCGTCGATCGCCCGGAAGACGTCGCGCGGGTCGGCGACCGGACCGAGGACGACCACGCGGCGTCCCAGGCGCTCGGCCTCGAGGCGCACGTCGCGCTCGAGCGGGCCACCGCCGGCGACCACCAGGCCGACGTCGGGGAGGTGGCGCAGCGCCTCGAGGGCGACCAGCGGCTGCTTCTCCCAGGCGAGCGAGCCGACGTAGCCGAGCAGCGGCGCGTCGAGGTCGGCGACGCCCAGCCGGAGCCGAGCCGCCCGGTGCTCCTCGGAGGTGGGTGGGGTGAACCTGCGGTGGTCGCGCCCGTTCGGGATGGTCCGGACCCGCTCGGGGTCCAGGCGGTACAGCTCCAGGAGCGCCTCGTTGGAGCCGGACCAGAGGGCCACGACGCGCGATGCCCGGCGCATGGGCGCCCCGATGCGGAGATCCCGACCCGCCACCCGCCCCCAGAAGCGCGGGTCGCCGATGCTGCGGTACACGACCGGCGGCCCGCCGAGCGCCGTCACCGTGCTGGCCAGCAGCGTGGAGGCGCCGTACGCGACCAGGACGTCTCGCCCCTCCAGCCGTCGCCGCAGCGCGAGGAGCGCGGCGGGCGTCCGGCCGCGGTGCCCCAGCGACGGGATGCCCAGCCCACCGACCGGGTCGGCGGTGAGCGCACAGGCGCTCGAGTCGAACCCGGCCTCGGCCAACGCCGACGACAGCTCGGTGGCGAACACCTCGGCGCCGCGCCTCGCCGTCGTGTGCGCCAGGTGGAGGACGCTCGGCAGCCCGTCGACGGCATCGGGCCGCAACTCGCTCGTGACCCCCGCCCGCATGCGAGGAGCGTAGGGTCTCGCTTCCCGCGCCGGCCCACCCGGGCCGGGGCATCGCCCTGTCGAGGAGCGCCCGTGCGCGTGCTGGCGGTGATCGAGAGCCTGGGCCAGGGCGGGGCCGAGCACTCGCTGGTGGCCGTCGCGCCGCTGCTCGCCGGGCACGGCGTGGACCTGGAGGTCCTCTGCGGGGAGGTCCGCGACGACGACCTCCGCGACGCGCTCGTGGCCGCCGGCGTGCCCGTGCACGCCGCAGGCACGACGGGCCTGCGAGCGATGTGCTCGGCGGTCCGGGCGAGGATCGCATCGGGCTCCTACGAGCTGGTCCACGCCACCCTCTTCGTCCCCGTCGTCGCCTCCGGCGTCGCGGCCGTGGGCACGCGGGTCCCCGTGCTCGCCAGCCTGGTCAACACCGCCGCGGTGGCGGCACGCCTCGATCCGCGGGTCCCGGGGTGGAAGCTGCGGGCCGCCCACGTCGTCGAGACCGCGTCCCTCCACCTGCTCGTGGACCGGGTGCACGCGGTGACCCCCGGCGTGGCCCGGTCGGCCCGGCGCCACCACCTCCTCCCGACCGGCAAGGTCGCCGTGGTGGAGCGGGGGAGGGACGGCGCTCGCTTCCGGGCCGCGTCGCCCGCCGAACGGATCGCCGTGCGCCACGAGCTGGCCGTGCCGGAGGGCGTCCCGCTGCTCCTCGCCGTGGGCCGCCACGAGCACCAGAAGGGCTACGACGTGCTGCTCGACGCGTTCGGCCGCCACCAGCGCAGCGGAGGGCAGGGGGTGCTGGTCGTCGCCGGCCGGACGGGGACCGCCACCGCGGACATCGAGGCTGAGGTCGCCCGCCTCCCCGACCCGTCCCGCGTCCGGATCGTCGGCAACCGCGCCGACATGCCCGCCCTGTACGGCGCTGCGGACCTCTTCGTGCTGTCGTCGTGGCGTGAGGGGGCGGCCGGTGCGGCCGTGGAGGCCATGGCGTGCCGCGTCCCCATGGTGGTCACCGACGTCGACGGCCTGCGGGGCGTGGTCGCCGACGACGTGAGCGCGCTGGTCGTGCCCCGCGGCGATGCCGTGGCGATGGCCGGCGCGGTGCGCCGGCTCCTCGACGACGCCCCCACTCGCGCTCGGCTCGCGGCGGCGGCGGCCGAGGTGTTCGAGGCCCGCTTCACCCTGGACCGGGCGGCGGCCGGCCTGGCGGCGCTCTACCTGGACGTGGGCGGTCGCCGGCGGCCGGCGCGCCGGGCCATCGCCCGCACCGTGCGGAGGGCGTGAGCACCGGCCCGGGCGGAGGGCCGCGCCGCGAGGGATCGCGCGGACCACGCGAGCGACCTCGCCAGCCGTCCGGCCTCGGCGTGGAGCACGGCGATGCGGTACGTGCGGAACGCGCGCGCCCGTCGATGGCCCCGGAAGTAGGCGGCGTGCACCTGCAGCAGCTGGTGGCTGGCCGCCAGGCGCGTGGCGTCGTCGTTGCCGTGGCGGACGCCGTCGTGGCGGCGGACCACGTGCCCGACGGTGGGCGTGGTGGCCACGGGGTCCTGGGCGGCCTGCCGGATCCAGAGGTCCACGTCGCCGTTGGCGGCGTACGAGGTGTCGAACCCCACGAAGCGGTCGCGGCGGATGGCGGTCGCGCCGAGGCTCGGGGCCACCACGTCGACGATCTCGTCGCCGACCCACCCCTCGAGCAGCCGGCCCCCTGGGTCGTGCTCGTCGTGCCAGCGGCTCCAGCAGATCGCCACCGGCGCCCGCTCGAGGGCGGCCTCCGCCAGCTCCAGTCGGAACGGCTCCCACCGGTCGTCGTCGTCCAGGAAGCACAGGACCTCGCCCCGGGCGGCGGCCACGCCCGCCGAGCGGGCGCGCGCCTCGCCGACGTTCCGGTCCAGCGCCACGAGCCGGACCCGTGGGTCGTCGGGCACGACCCCCGCCGCCGTGCCCGAGCCGTCGTCGACCACGATGCACTCCAGGTCGGTGACGGTCTGCGCCACCACGGAGGCCAGCGCCTCGGCCAGCAGCTCCGGTCGGTGGTAGGTGGTGACCACCACCGAGTAGCGCGGCCCGCCGGTCCCGGTCCCGACCCCGGCCCCGCGCCCGGCGGTCACGGCCGGCCCCGCGCCCAGCGCCGGTCGGCGGCCGGCGCCACGAGCGAGAGGGCCAGGCGCCCCCAGTGGCGCGGGTCGGCCGGTCGGGCCCGCACCGCCCGCGCCAGGTGGCGGCGCCCGCCCCGGCGGTCGCCGCCGCGGAAGTGCCACACCCCGGCGACCGCCTCCCAGCGGGCCCGGAGC
>DATAGR010000800.1:0-2743 GCA_036263575.1 Aquihabitans sp.
GGGGTGCTCGCCCTCGTCGAGCCCGTCCCGGTCGGGCCGGATGCCCCCGAGCAGCCAGTGCACGAAGGTCCCGCCCGGCGCGTCCGGGTCGGTGCAGGTCAGCACGAGGTCGTTGGTCGTGGCCGGCACCCCGGTCCAGGCGAGCGGGGGCGACACGTTCCCGCCGGGGCGGGTGTGACGCTCGGGGATGGTGCCGTCGGGGTCGAAGGCGGTGCTGGTGAGCTCCATGCCGCCGCCCTACCCCCGTCGGGCCTCGTGGTGCGAGGCGTGTTTCGCCTCGGGGACGGTGGCAAGTCGGGGGGCATGACGAAGCCACAGCAACCGGAGCTGCGCCGATCGGGCTACGGCGCGACCGACGACGACAGCGCCAAGGTGAACGTCGACGCCGAGCCGGGCGTCGGCGGGGCCGCCGGGCCCGTGCCCGAGGCCAACCGGCCCGGCCACCGCCCGGCGCACGACCAGGACAAGCCGGAGGGGCCCCCGCCCGGGTCGAGCGACCCGTCGGCGGGCTGACCACGGCGGGCGGCCGGCGCCACCGACGGTCAGGGGAGCGCGGTCTCGCCGAGCTCGGGGAAGACGCGCGCCACGCGTGAGGTGAGCCGCTCGCCGTAGGTGCCGGACCAGCCGTGGACGCTCTCGCCGTCCCACCGGTGGTCCGCGTCGTCGGCCGGCGGCTCGCCGGGCAGCGGCACGGGCACGATCTCGGCGTCCCACCCGGGGTCGAAGAAGAACGGGAACGACAGGCGGTCGCGCCCGAGGCCGGCTCCCTCGCCGGTGTGGCGGACCCGGTGCGGCGTCGACCGGTACCGGCCACCGGTCATGCGGTCCAGCACGTCGCCCAGGTTCACCACGAACGCGTCGGGCACGGCCGGCACGTCGATCCAGCCGTCGGGGCCCCGCACCTGGAGCGCCGGCGTGCCGTCGTGGGCCAGGATCGTCAGCAGCCCGTAGTCGGTGTGCTCGGCGACCCCCCACCCGTCGTCGGCCGGTGGCCGAGGCGGGTAGCGGAAGATCCGGAAGAGCAGCGTGGGCTCGGCGGTGAGGTGCTGGTCGATCCAGCCGGGATCGAGGCCGAGGGCCACCGACACGCCGCGGGCCAGGGCGTGGCCCAGGTCGGTCATCGCCGCCACCCAGCGCTCGACGGCCGGGCCCAGCTCGGGCACCTCGTCCGGGTAGAGGTTGGCGCCGTGCAGGGGCAGAGCCCGCCGCACCCGCGCGTCGTCCGGGCCCAGGTGCTCGCCGAGGTAGAGGCCCTCCTTGTGGTCGGGGCGCCCGGCGGTGAGCTCGCCGCCCTCGGGGAACCAGCCCCGCCACGCCCGGCCGCCGTGGGCCATGGCGATGCGGGCCTTGACCGGGTCGGGCAGGGCGAAGAACGCCCGGGCCGCGGCGTCGAGCCGGTCGAGGTCCTCGCGGGGGACGCCGTGGCCGGTGACGAGGAAGAAGCCGGTCGACCGGCAGGCCCGATCGATCTCGTCGGCGACGCGTGCGACGGCGGCGTGGTCGGCCGGGCCGACGAGCGGGCCGACGTCGATCACCGGGAGCGCGTCCACCGCTGCAGTCTGGCCGCTGCCGCCCCGCGTCGGCCTCGCGCTCGACCTCGCGCTCGACCTCGCGCCGACCCCGCCGATCGCCTCGGCGCCCACGGGACGGGGCCAGACTGGCGCCGTGGCCGCGGCAGCGCAGGTGTCGGTGGTGGCGACGGCCGGCGAGGTCGGGCCGGGGGCCGACGACGACCTCATCTCCGGGCCGGCCTGGGGCCGCCACCCGACCGACGTCGTGCGCCTCGTCCTGGCCGGGCTCGCCCTCGCCGCCACCGTCGGGCTCGCCCTGCGCCACACCGCCGAGGCCCGGTCGGTCGCCGTCGACCTGGTCGAGCTGGTCGGCCAGCTGCCCCGCTGGGTGCGGGACCTCCTGCTCGGGACCACCCAGCTGCTGGCCGTCGCCGTGCCGGTCGCGCTCGTCGCGGTGCTCTGGCGGACGCCGCGCCTGCTGGCCACCGCGGTCGCGGCGGCGGTCGCGGCCGCCGGCGTGATGGCGGCCCTGCAGCCCCGCCTCGACGCCGCCGTCCCCAACCGGGTCCTGGCGGTGGCCGAGCGGCCGTCGTGGCTGACCGGCGCCGCCTTCCCCTCCGGCGCCTACCTCGCCGGCTTCACCGCCGCGCTCGTCGTGACCGGGCCCCTGCTCTCGCGCGGCTGGCGTCGCGTCGCCGGCGCCGGGTTGGCCTTCGCCGTGCTGAGCCGGGTCGTCACCGCCGTCGCCGTGCCGCTCAACCTCGCGGTCACCCTGGCCGCCGGCGCCGTGGTCGGCTCGGCGGCGCTCGTCCTGGTCGGCTCGCCCCGACGGCGGGCGAGCCGACGGGCGGTGCTGGCCGGGTTGGCGTCGGCGGGCTTCCCGGCCGTGCGCATCGAGCCCGAGGACGTCGGGGCGTCGCACGCCCGGACGTTCACGGCCACCACGGCCACGGGGCAGCGCGCCTTCGTGAAGCTGCTCGGCCGGGACGAGCGCGACGCCTACCTGATCCTGCGCGCGATGAAGCAGCTGCGCGTGAAGGACCTCGACGACCTCCGCCCGAGCTGGTCGCCGGGGGAGCTGGTGGAGCACGAGGCGCTCTCCGGCCTGCTGGCGGCTCGCCGGGGGACCTCGGTCGTCGACGTGCTGGCGGCCGGCACGACCGCCGGCGGTGACGGGTTGCTCGCCCTGGCGCCCGTGCGCGGCGACCGCCTCGACGGGCTCGACCTGGAGC
>DATAGR010000801.1:0-1995 GCA_036263575.1 Aquihabitans sp.
CGGGTGCGGCAACGGGCGCGACCTCGGTCGCCACCGTCGCCTGGCTCGGCTACGACCCCCCGGACGGCGCGGTGGCCGACCCCGGCGAGCTGGGCGCGATCCTGGGCGACCGGCGGGCACGCGTGGGCGGGCGTGCCCTCACCGCCGCCCTCGACGGCCTGGCGCTGCGCCCCCGGCAACGGCTCACGCTCGTCGGCCACAGCTACGGGAGCACCACCGTGGGGGCGGCGCTCCTCGAGGGCGCGTCGGCCGACAACGTCGTCGTGCTGGGCAGCCCCGGCGTCCTGGTCGACCACGCCGACGACTTCCACCGGCCCGACGCCGACTTCTTCGCGCTCGCCGCCGACGACGACCCCGTCGCCCGGCTCGGCTGGTTCGGCCCGAACCCGGCGAGGCGGGGCTCCGGCTTCAGCCGGCTCGCCACCGACGCATCCGGGCACAGCGGCTACCTCCGGGACGGCTCGCTCTCCCAGGGCAAGGTCGCTGCGGCGGTGCTCGACCAGGTGGCCCAGGGCCCGCTCGATCGGCGACCCCACGGCGGCCGGTAACGTCGCGCCGATGCCCGCCGACCCGCCGTCCCGTCACGCACGCCCGGTGCTGGCGGCCCTCGCCCTCGCCGGCATCGCCGCCCTCGGCGGGTGCTCGGGCGGCGCGCCCGACCGGACCGAGCTGGTCGAGGCCCTCGAGACCTCCGGCGTCCCGGCCGCGGCGGCCCGGTGCACGGCCGACGCGCTCGTCGACACCCTCGACGACGACCAGCTGGCGCTGCTGGCCGAGCGTGGCCCCGGTGGCGCGCCGCGCGACGACCCCGACCGCACCGACGACACCTCCGACCGCCTCCGCGAGGCGCTGACGGCGTGCCGCGAGGAGCTCCCCACCACGACCGGCACCTCCACCACCGTCACTCCCACGACGACGGCCGGCACGGTGCCGACGACCCTGGCGGGGGGCGCGCCGTCCACCAGCGGCCCGGCGTTCGACACCGTCCCACCGACCGGGGGCGAGTCGACGACGGTCGAGTCGACGACGGTCGACTCCACGACGGTCGAGTCGACCGCCGCTCCCTGATCCGAGCGCCCTGAGGCGGGCTCAGCCCAGGTCGGGCCAGGCCCTGGTCTGGCGACGGCGGTCCTTGCGGTTGGCGCTGAGCGCCCACGCCCGACGCCAGACGCCAACCTGGGGCGCCGACAGCGACGGCGTCTGCCCGGTCGCAGCTCGGCGCCGGGCCGAGTACCAGTCCGAGGTCGCCTCGTCCGCGAGCGCGGCCACCGCGTCCTCGATCCGGGCGGCGAACGCCTGCGACCGCTCGCCCTCGGCCGCTCGCAGCGGGGACCCGAACGTCACGACCGTCCGCGACGGGCGGGGTCGGCTCCGCCCCTTCGGCAGGATCCGACCGGTGCCGGCGAGGTGCACCGGCACCACCGGGACGCCGCAGCGGATCGCCAGGTAGGCGGCACCGCCGCGGAACGGCTGGCCCCACCCGTCGGGCGACCGGCCGCCCTCGGGGAAGATGACCATCGACCATCCGTCGTCGAGCAGCTCGGCGGCCTGGTCGGCGGAGCGCCTCCCGACCTTGGTGCGGTCGATCGGGATGGCGTTGAGCACGAGCGCCGAGGCGGTGGCCTTCATCCGGTTGTCGAAGAAGTAGTCGGCGGCGGCACCGGCGAAGACCTGGTGGCGGTGCGGCTCGGGCAGCGACGTGATGAGGAGCCCGGCGTCGAGGTGGCTGTGGTGGTTGGCGGCGAAGATCGCCGCACCGTCGAGGTCGGCGAGGCGGTCGAGGCCCCGGCGCTCGGGCTGGGCCAGCCCGGCGATCAGCGGGCGGACCATGCCCTCGGTGAGGAAGTACCGGGCGTAGCGGGCCGGCATCTTCCTGGCCCATGCGGAGTCGTAGTGCGCGCCGAGCACGGGCTCCTCGGGCCGCGGCTCGACCCCGAGGGGCACGGTGGGCGCCCGGTACGGGAACCCGGCGCCGGCGGTGAGCGAGCGCACCGA
>DATAGR010000802.1:0-5853 GCA_036263575.1 Aquihabitans sp.
TCGGGGACGCCGAAGCGCACGGCCGGGTAGCCCATCTGCGCGTCGTGGGCGACGTACACCAGGTCGCAGCCGGTGGCCAGCTCGCTGCCGCCGGCCAGGCAGTAGCCGTGGACCTGGGCGATCACCGGCTTGGCCAGGTCCCAGATGCCCATCCACGTCTCGGTGACGTGGCGTGGCCACTGCCCCTCGCCCTCGGCGGTGTGGTGCGGCATGTCGACGCCCTCGTTGCCGCCGCCGAGGTCGTAGCCGGCCGAGAACGACGGGCCGGCGCCGCGCACGATCATGACCCGCACGTCGGGGTCGCGGTCGGCCACCTGCAGGGCGTTGATCAGCTCGGCACGCAACTGGTGGCTGAGCGCGTTGCGCTTCTCGGGCCGGTTGAGGGTCAACCGGCGCACGTGCGGCGCCGGCTCGTCGACGAGGAGCACCTCCGGCTTCGACCCGAGCGCCGGCACGCTGCCCGGCGTGGTCGGCGCGCTGCTGCCGTACGAGCCGGCCCGCGGGCCCGCCTGATCGCCCACCTGCTCGCTCGCCTGCTCGCTCACTTGATCGCTCACTTGATCGCCCTCGCGTCCATGTCGCCGGAGAGCCGGTCGAGCGACTTGTCGGGCACCTCGTCGATTGGCGTCGCCACCTCGGCGACGGTGGGGCCGACGCGCGCCGCGAGCGGCGCCAGCGCGTCGAGGTCGAAGTCGTAGATCCGGGCCGCGTTGCCGGCGAGGATCTGGCGCAGCTCGGCCTCGGGGGCGTCGTGGAACCGGGCCCGGAGGTTCTCCCGCGTGTAGGGGTACGTGCCCTCGTCGTGCGGGTAGTCGCTGCCCCACATGAACTTGTCGAGGCCGATGACGTGGCGGGCCGCGGCGTCGGCGGGACCAGGCTGGCTCACGCCCATCCACACGTTCTGGTGGAAGTACTCGGTGGCGTCGCGCGACAGGACGTGCTCGTCGCCGTAGCGGATCTCCCCGGTGGCACCCGTCTCCCGGATGCCGCGGATGGTCTTGTCGAGCCGCTCGAGCAGCGGGGGCACCCAGGCGCAGCCGGCCTCGGTGAGCACGACCTTGAGCCGCGGGAAGCGCTCGAAGACGCCCGACAGGATCAGCTGCACCAGCGGGCGCTCGGTGTAGAAGGGCACCTCGTTGATGTAGAGCAGCATCGACACCGGGTACGGCCCGTAGTCGGGGTTGCCCGTCCCGCTGTGCACGTTGATCGGCACCTCGAGGTCCTGCAGGACCTCCCACAGCGGGTCGTAGCAGCGGTCGTAGAGCGGCTTCACCCACTTCACGTCGGGGGCGATGTTCGGCAGCAGGATTCCGCCGCGCAGCCCGTGCTCCTTGATCCAGCGGACGTCGGCGATGGCGTCGTCCACGTCGTTGAGGAAGATCTGCCCCACCCCGGCGCGCCGCTCGGGGAACGAGCCGCACCAGTCGACGAGCCAGCGGTTGTGGGCCCGCACGCCGGCGTGGCGGTGGCGGTACTCCTCGTCGGTCGGCGGCTTGGCGAACAGGACGAAGCTCGGGAAGAACGGCGGCACGGTGTTCGGGAACACCACCTCGCCGACGATCCCGTCCTCCTCCTGCTGCGAGTTGCGCATCTCGTCGTCCCAGTTGCGCAGCCGCCGGTTGTCGCCCAGGTCCTTGTAGGGGTTCTTGTACTTGCCCCGCCAGGCGTCGAAGTCCTCGACGAACTCGGGGTCGAGGTACTCCCGGTAGGCCTTGTGGCTGCCGCCGGCGTGGCAGTCGGCGGAGATGATCGTGTAGCGGTCGGTGCCGACGGCGGCGCCCGGGGTCTCGGTGGCGGTCACGATCAGCCCTCCAGGTCCGCGCTGAGGCGCTGGGTCACGTCGACGTACTCCTCGACCATCTCCTGGACCACCGCCTTGGTCGTCCGCACCTGGTTCATGCGGCTGACGATCTGGCCGACGGGCATGCCCACCAGCTCCTTCGGCGGCTTGGAGCCCATCTTCTGGTTGGCGTACGAGTTGAGGATGAACTGCAGCGGCATGGGGAGCGTGCCGGGCGACTCGGGCGCCTCCCACGCGTCGGTCCACGCGGTGCGGAGCTGGCGGGCCGGCTTGCCGGTGTAGGCGCGGGACCGCACGGTGTCGGTGGAGGTGGCGGCGAGGAGCTTGTCGGTCACGATGGTCGACGAGCCGTTCTCGGCGACCGTCAGCCAGATCGAGCCGGTCCACACGCCGGCGGCGCCGAGGGCCATGCCCGCCGCCATCTGCCGACCCGAGCCCACGCCGCCGGCGGCGAGCACCGGCACCGGCGCCACCGCGTCGACCACGTCGGGCACCAGCACCATGGTGGACACCTCGCCGGTGTGGCCGCCGGCCTCGTAGCCCTGGGCGATGATGATGTCGACGCCGAGCTGGACGTCGCGCACCGCCTGCTCCACCCGGCCGATCAGCGCTGCGACCTTCACCCCCTGCTCGTGGGCCTGGTCGATCGCCGCCTTCGGTGGCGGGCCGAGGGCGCTGGCGAGGAGGGCGATGGGGTGGGCGAGGGCGATCTCGATCTGCGGTGCGCCCGTGGCAGCCGTCCAGCCGAGGACGCCGGCGCCGATGCCGGCGCCGGACTCCAGCTCCTTCTCGTTGGCGGCCACGTCGACCCCGTGGTCCACGAGGATCTTGTCGACGTAGTCCCAGTGGTCCTGCGAGATGTGCGAGCGCAGCTGGGCCCCGATGTCGCTCACGTCGTCGATGCCGGCGTCGCGGTCGACGGTCTTGACCGGCATCACCACGTCGACGCCGTAGGGCCGGCCGCCGACGTGCTCGTCGATCCAGGTGAGCTCCATCTCGAGCTCCTCGGGCGAGAAGGCGAGGGCGCCGAGCACCCCCATGCCGCCGGCGTTGGTGACGGCGGCCACGACGTCGCGGCAGTGCGAGAAGGCGAAGATCGGGTACTCGATCCCGAACATCTCGGTCAGCGGGTTCTTCACGGTCGGACCTCCGTTGCGGGGTGGGTGTCGGGCTCGGCCACGAGGCGGGCACGCTTGTAGTCGGGCTTGCCGCTCGGCTGGCGGGGCATCTCGTCGACGAGGTGGAGCTCGCGGGGCGCCTTGTAGCGGGCGAGCCGGGTCTGGCAGAACTCGGCGAGCTCCTCGAGGGTGGGCGCCTCGCCGGGGCGGGGCTGCACGATGGCGGCGACCTTCTGGCCCCAGCGCTCGTCGTCCACGCCGATCACCAGCGCGTCGAACACCTTGGGGTGGGCCTTGAGCGCCGACTCCACCTCCTCGGGGTAGATCTTCTCGCCGCCGGAGTTGATGCACTGCGAGCCACGGCCCAGCAGCGTCATGGTGCCGTCGAGCTCGAGGCGGGCGAAGTCACCGGGGACCGAGTGCCGGCTGCCCTCGACGTCGATGAACGTGGCCGCCGTCTTCGCCGGGTCCTTGTAGTACCCGATGGGCACGTTGCCGCCGCGTGCCAGGCGACCGACCTCGCCGGGCTGCACCGGCTTGTCGTCGATCCCGATGATCTTGGAGTCGGGGCCGAGCGGCACGTTGATCAGGCCGCCGCCACCGTCGCCGGCGGCGGCTGCGGTGTTGCCCTTCTCGACCAGGCGCATGCCGTTGAAGCCGCCCTCGGACGACCCGACGGCCTCGCTGATGAAGAGGTTCGGCAGCAGCTCGAAGAGCTGGTCCTTCACCACCGGGGAGAAGACCGCCGCGGTGGAGCTGATGGCGATCAGCGAGGACGTGTCGTAGCTGCGCTCCTGCAGTGCCTCGATGAGGGGCCGGGCCATGGCGTCGCCGGTGATGGTGATCACCGCGATGCCGTAGCGCTCGACGGCGTCCCACACGAGGTGGGGGTCGAAGCGGGGGAGCAGGACGTTGGTGACGCCCTTGAACAGGCCGCCGAGCGTGCCCCACTGGGCGGCGCCGTGCATGAGGGGCGCCAGCACCAGGCCGGTGGGCGGCACCGCCTCGGCGGCCGTGCGGGCCAGCTGGAACTCGTCGGTGATGCGCTCGCCGGTGACGAAGTCGATGCCGCCGCCGAGGGTGCGCCACACGTCCTCGTGGCGCCACATGACGCCCTTCGGCATGCCGGTCGTGCCGCCGGTGTAGAGGATGTAGAGGTCGCCGGCGTCGCGGGGCCCGAAGTCGCGCTCGGGTGACTCGGCGGCGAGCGCCTCCTCGTAGGGCACCGCACCGGTGGGGGTGGGGTCGGGGGTGCCGTCGTCGATCTCGACGAGGTGGCGCAGCAGCGGCAGCCGGTCCGTCACCGCCGCGATCCGCGGCGCGAACGACGCCTGGTACACGACCGCCACGACGTCGGCGTTGTCGAACAGGTAGACGAGCTCGTCCTCGACGTACCGGTAGTTGACGTTGATGGGGACGGCCCGCAGCTTGTAGGCGGCGAGCATGGCCTCGACGTACTCGAGGCTGTTGTACGAGTAGATCGCCACGTGGTCGCGCTCGCCCACGCCCTGCGCGGCGAGGTGGTGGGCGAGGCGGTTGGCACGGGCCTCGAGCTCGCCGAAGGTGAGGGACCGGTCGCCGCAGATCAGGGCGGTGCGGTCGGGGACCACGTCGACGGTGTGCTCGGCGAGGTCGGCCAGGTTGAACGCCATCCCCGAAGTAGAACACGTTCTCGCAAGGCCCGCCACCGATCGCGCCAGCCCTTGTGGCGCCTACGTCCGACCGAGGCGGTGGACCACCAAAGTAGAATGTGTTCTACTGCCGACCGTGCCAGCAGGGGATGCCACCTTCACGATGGAGCTGCTCTACCGCCGGAGCCTCGGGCCGGTGGTGGGCGCCTTCCTCACCGGTCTGCGGGATCGGCAGGTGCTCGCCAGCCGGACGGCCGCCGGGCGGGTGATCTGCCCGCCGCTGGAGTACGACCCGGAGAGCGGCGACGCCGTCGACGACCTCGTCGAGGTCGCCGACCGAGGTGTCGTCACCGGCTGGTCGTGGGTCGCGGAACCGATGCGCAAGCACCCGCTCGACCGGCCCTTCGCCTGGGCCATGGTGCAGCTCGACGGCGCCGACACGTCGATCCTCCACGCCCTCGACGCCCCCGACATGGAGGCGGTGCGCACCGGCATGCGGGTGCAGGTCCGCTGGGCCGACGAGCGCACCGGCCACATCACCGACATCGCCTGCTTCGAACCGGAGGCCGCCGGATGACCGACCAGACCGCCTCGCCACCGCAGGCCGACGACGGGGGTCCGGTGCGCTTCATGCCGCAGCTGATCTCGCTCGACTACACCGTGCGCACCAACCCGGTCGCCCAGGCCTTCGGCGACGCCCTCGCCGAGGGGCGCATCAGCGGGCACCGCTGCCCGAGCTGCGAGCTCGTCTACGTCCCGCCCAAGGGCTTCTGCCCGATCTGCACCATCCCGACCTCCGCCGCCGACGAGGTCGAGGTGGCCGACCGCGGGATCGTCACGTCGTGGACGGTCCTGACGCCGATCCAGTACACGGGCCAGAAGGAGCGGGCCGACTACGCCCTCGCCTCGCTGCTGCTGGAGGGCGCCGACGGCACCATCGGCCAGCAGCGGCTGGTCGACGTGCCGCTCGACGAGATCCGCCAGGGCCTCCGGGTGGAGGCGGTGTGGGCCCCGCCAGGGGAGCGGGAGCCCGACGATCGGGGCTACGGCCTCGGCTCGGCCGTGACCGGCTGGCGAGCCACCGGCGAGCCCGACGCGCCGGCGGCCGACTTCGAGAAGCACACGCTGTGAGCACCCCGGCATCGATCGCCCCCGGGCGAGGAGGAGCACGTCGATGAGGGACGTCGCCATCGTCTCGTTCGCCCAGACACCCGCCTTGGTCGACACCGCCGAGTCCGAGACGCAGATGCTGCTGCCGGTCATCAACGAGGCCGTGGAAGGCTCGGGCGTCGCCCGCACCGAC
>DATAGR010000803.1:0-6566 GCA_036263575.1 Aquihabitans sp.
CGGGTGCGCCCCGCAGGTGCCCGAGCAGCGCGGCGAGCTTCTCGTCGGCGACCGCACTGCGGCGCGCCCAGTCCACGCCGTAGAGCTCGTACTCCACCGGTCGGTAGCCGAGCGCCAGGGTGTACGAGACCCGGCCCCGGCTCAGGTGGTCGAGGACCACCATCTCCTCGGCGAGGCGCACGGGGTCGTGGAGCGGGACGATCGCCGCCCCAACCAGGATCGGCGTGCGGCGGGTCACCGCAGTGAGCGCGGCGGCGAAGGTGAGCGGCGCCGGTAGGTAGCCGTCGTCTGCGGCGTGGTGCTCGGACACGACGATGCCGGCGCACTCGCGAACGTCCACCCACGCCGCCATCTCCAACGCGGCCTCGTACAGGTCGGCCCGCTGCGCCGGGGTGTGCCCCGGCCCCCGGAGGTCGAAGCGCAGCCGGTACATGGGACGGCCGTCAGCTCGCGGCCGGCGGGGTCGCCGTCACGGCCGAGTGCCACGGCACCAGGATGGCGGCCAGGACGGCCTCGACGGCGAGGAGGGCGACCTGCGACGGATGCGGTCGCCCGAGCGAGCGCAGCGAGAGGGCGCGAGCTGCGGCACCCAGCCCGAGGCCGGCGGCGGTCGCCCGCACGACCGACCGGTCGACGTCTGTGCGGGTGGCTGCTGCCAGCAGCGCCGCGCCCTGGATGGCGTACCAGGTCGCGTAGAAGCGGTACTCGCTGTCGACCGACGCCGTGACCCGACCGGGGTCCGGCACCTCCCGAGCGCCGCGGAGGAGGCCACGGGTGCCGGCGACGGTGGCGATCGAGCCCATGGCGGCGACTGCGGCGCGGAAGGTGCGGGGGTCCTCCACCCCCAGGCGTGCGGCCGTACCCATGGCCGCCGTTCGTACCACCTCCCCCGCCGACCTGCACCTGCCGTGAGCGACCACCGCGATCCCCCCGGCGAAAGGTGTGCGGCGAAAGGTGTGCGGATCTCGACGAGCCGCCGCTCTCCCCGGGTGAGGCCGCACCCGCGCGGTCCACGACCTGCGAGGCTGCCCCGTGGCCACCCACCACCGCACCACCGTCGACCACACCGCCGTCGACCACACCGCCGTCGACCACACCGCCCTCGCGGTGGCCGAGGCCCGGGCCTCGGCCTGGCCCGACGAGCGCCTGCCGTGCCCTGCCTGCGCCACGGCGCTCGCCGGGCGGAACCTCGCCCGCCACCTGGCCGAGAAGCACCCGGGCCTGGTCGCGGTCGACCCGGGCGGACCCAGCCGGTTCAGCGGCGTCGACCGGCGCATCCGGCGCTGGTACTGGGTCGGCGCCGCCGCCCTGCTCGCCGCCCTCGGCCTCGTCACCGTCCGCACCGCTGGTCCGACCGGCGTGCTGTCCCCCGCCGAGCAGCGGCTGGCGGGCAGCGAGCAGCTGCGGCTGCTGGCCACGTCGCCGTTCGGCGTCGTGCTCGTGTCGGGCCTCGCCGCCATCGCCCTGCTCGCCGTCGCCGATCACCTGCGGGCCTTTCGGGCCACGGTCTCGGTCGAGGACGACGAGGTGGTGCTGCGCCACCGCATGGGCACCGGCACGATCCGCCTGGACCTGGCCGACGTGGCCGCCGAGACGGGCGCCCTCTACCAGCGCCGCTCCAGCCACACCCCGGGCTCGGACCACGGTGGCGCCGTCACCGAGGTCCACGCCGGCTCCTACCTCCGCCTGGCCACCGGCCGCCGGGGCATCACCGTCGGGTGCACCAGCAGCACCGGCCTGCGGAAGCACTGGCGTGGGGCGGCGTCGGGCCCTCGCCGCAAGGTGTGGGACGTCACCCTGCCGGCCCCGGCCTACGTCGCCCTCCAGTACGCGCTCGCCGACCACGCCGTCCTCGGCGCCCCGAACGCCGCCGGCGCCGCGACCACCTGAGACGAGGCTGCGAGGGGAAGCTGTTGGGCGCTCCAAGCGACTCCGGGGCGGGTTCGGAGGGTGGGTGGAGGTTCCACGGGTCTCATGGGGGTCCCCAACCACAAGGAGCACCCATGAAGCGCACGCCCCTCCAGCTGATCGCCGGCACGGCCCTCGTCGCCGGCATGGCGTTCGGTGGGTCGCAGCTCGCGTCCGCCCAGGACGCGCCGACCACGACGACCCTGTCCGAGACGCCCGCCACCGAGGCGCCCTCGACGGAGGCGCCGGCCCAGCCCGACGCCGCCCCCACGCCCGACGACGGCACCGATCGCTCCGACCGCACCGGCCGCCCCGGCTGCGACGAGGAGAAGGGCGACGGCGCCGGTGGCGCCGACGCCGAGTCGTCCGAGACCACCGAGAGCTCCATCCAGCTCTGAGCCGCGCCCGGCACGCCCGGGGGCCGCTGCGGCCCCCGGGCGCCCGGTCACCACGAGAGGACCCGCGTGACCCCCACACCCGACGCCCCGCCCGGCGCGCCCGACACCGGCGCCGGCCGACCCTGCCCCACCGTCGACGAGGTGCTCGAGACCGCCCTCTTCGAGGCCAAGCGCGTCCTGGTCGGCCAGGACCACCTCATCGAGCGCCTGTTCGTGTGCGCCGTCGCACGTGGCCACTGCCTGCTCGAGGGCGCCCCCGGCCTGGCCAAGACCCTCGCCGCCGAGACCTTGGCCCGGGTCCTCGACGGCAGCTTCAAGCGCATCCAGTTCACCCCCGACCTGATGCCGGCCGACCTGGTCGGCACGCGCGTCTACCGGCCCTCGCAGGAGGCGTTCGACGTCGAGCTCGGCCCGGTGTTCGCCAACGTCGTCCTCGCCGACGAGGTCAACCGGGCCCCCGCCAAGGTGCAGTCCGCCCTGCTCGAGGTCATGGCCGAGGGCCACGTCTCGATCGGCGGCGCCACGTATGCGGTGCCCGACCCGTTCCTGGTGCTGGCGACGCAGAACCCCATCGAGAACGAGGGCGTGTACCCGCTGCCGGAGGCGCAGCGCGACCGCTTCCTGATGAAGGTGCTGGTCGACTACCCGAACGGCCGGGAGGAGGCGGAGATCGTCCGCCGCATGGCCGCTCACCGCCCGGTCGCCCGAGCCGTGCTCGGCAACGGCCGGCTCGTCGCCCTGCAGGCGGCGGCCGACGACGTGTTCGTCCACGACGCGGTCCTCGACTACGCCGTCCGCCTCGTGCTGGCGACCCGCCACCCCGCCGACCACGACCTGGGCGAGCTGGCGCCGCTGATCGCCCACGGCGTGAGCCCACGAGCGACCCTCGGCCTCGTTGCCGCCGGCCGCGCCCTCGCCCTCCTGCGCGGCCGCAGCTACGTGCTGCCCCAGGACGTCTACGACGTGGCGCGCGACGTGCTGCGGCACCGGGTGCTCCTCTCCTACGACGCCATCGCCGACGACGTGGCCGCCGAGGACGTCGTCGAGCGCCTCGTGACCACCGTGGTGGCGCCGCGCGTGTCACCCAGCCAGGACGGCACGCCCAGGCGGGACGGCACGCTCGACGAGCGGGTGCACGCGGCGTGACCGGCGCGGGCACCGGCGCCCTGGTCACCAGCGAGCGCTCGCTCCGGGAGCTCGAGCTCTCGATCCGCCGCAAGCTCGACGGGCTCTTCCACGGCGACCACCAGGCCGTCCTGCCCGGCGCAGGGACCGAGGCCGGCGAGGGCCGCCGCTACGAGCCGGGCGACGACGTGCGGCGCATCGACTGGAACCTCACGGCCCGCAGCGGCGAGGTGCACGTCCGCGACACCATCGCGGAGCGGGAGCTCGAGACCTGGTTCGTCGTCGACGGGACCGCCAGCCTGGACTACGGCACCGCCCGCCACGAGAAGCGCGACCTGGCGCTCGCCGTCCTCGCCGCCTTCGGGTCGCTGACCGCCCGCCCCGGCAACCGGACCGGGGTGGTGGTGTTCGACGACACCGGCGTCCGCATGTCACCACCGCGAGCGGGGCGGGGCACGGTCGTCGGCCTCCTCGCCACCCTGGACCGCCGAGCCCGCCCGGCGACGCCCCGCCCCACCCGGCCCACCGGGACCGACGAGGTGGAGGGTGCCGCCACGCTGGCCGACGCCCTGCGCCGCCTGCGCCTGGTCGCCGGGCGCGGTGGCCTCGTCGTGGTGCTGTCGGACCTGCTCGACCCGTCCGACTGGCCCCGCGAGCTGCGAGCGCTCGCCGTCCGCCACGACGTCGTGGTCGCCCACCTCACCGATCCCCGCGAGGACGACCTGCCGCCCGTTGGCCTCCTCACCCTCGTCGACCCCGAGACGGGGCGGCGCCACGAGGTCCAGACCTCGAGCCGCCGGTTCCGGGCGCGCTACGCCGAGGCCGCCGCCGCCCGGCGGGCCGAGGTGGCCGAGCGGCTGGCACGCAGCCGAGCCGGCCACTTCGAGGTCCGCACCGACGGCGAGTGGCTCCGCGACGTCGTCCGGTTCGTCTCGGCCCGGAGGCGTCGCCGATGACCTTCCTGCACCCCCTCCGCCTCGTGCTCCTCGTCGGCGTCGTGGCCCTCGCCGTGGCCTACGTCGTCGTGCAGCGCCGACGCCGGGCGGCGGTCGCCCGCTACACCGACCCGGCTCGCCTCGCCGCCCTGGCCCCGCAGCGGCCCGGCTCGGTGCGCCGCCACCTCTCGCCCGCCCTCGCGCTCGTCGCCCTCGCGACCATGGTGGTCGCCCTGGCCGAACCGACCCGGGCCGAGGCCGTCGCGAGGGAGCGCGGCGTCGTCGTGCTCGCCGTCGACGTGTCGGCCTCGATGTCGGCCACCGATGTCGCCCCGTCCCGCCTCGACGCCGCCATCGACGGCGCCACCGGCTTCGTCGACGGCCTGCCCGACGGCCTCCACATCGGCCTGGTCGTCTTCGACGGCGACGCCCGCCTCGTCGTGCCGCCCACCACCGAGCAGGCCACCGTCACCGCGGCCATCGCCCGGCTCGGCGCCGGCGAGGGCACCGCCGCCGGCGAGGGGATCGCCACGTCGCTGCGGGCCGTCGAGTCGGTGCTGTCGCCCGACCTGCTGGCCTCGGGCGAGGACCTGCCGGCCTCCATCGTCCTGCTGTCGGACGGGGCGACCACCGTCGGACGACCGGCGCTGACGGCCGCCGCCGAGGCGGCCGACGTCGGCGTGCCGGTGACCACCATCGCCTTCGGCACGCCGCAGGGCACGGTGACGCTCGGCGGCGAGACGGTCGCCGTGCCCGCCGACCCGGCCACCATGCGGGCCGTCGCCGACGCAACGGGCGCTCGCTCGTTCGAGGCCACGACCGCCGGGGAGCTCGGCGACGTCTACGCCGACATCTCGACGGCCGTCGGCACCACGACCGAGCGGCGGGAGGTCACGCGGGGCCTGCTGGGCGGGGCCGTCGTCGCCCTCCTCGCCTCGGCGGCCGCCTCCGCATCCACCGGAAGCTCCCGACCATGACCCTCCTCGCCCCCAGCCGGCTGTGGCTGCTCGTCCTCGTCGCCGCCCTCGGCGTCGGCCACCTCGTCCTCCAGCGGCGCCGCCGCCAGCCGGCCGTGCGCCACCCCGACCTGGACCTGCTCGTCGCCGTGGCGCCCCGCCACGCCGGATGGCGCCGGCACCTGGCGGCGTCGACGCTGCTCCTCGCGGTGGCCGCCACGGTGCTCGGCCTGGCCCGTCCCGCCCACGCCGAGCAGGTGCCACGCGACGACGCCGTCGTCGTGCTGGCCATCGACACGTCCGAGTCGATGCGGGCCACCGACATCGCGCCGTCGCGCATGGCCTCGGCCGTCGACGCCGCCCAGGGCTTCGTCGCCGACGCGCCCGAGGGCTACCGGATCGGCCTGGTGACGTTCGACGCGTCGGCGCAGGTGGCGGTGTCGCCCACCACCGACCGGGCGGCGGTCACCGCCGCGCTCGACGACCTCGAGATCCACGCCGGCACGGCCGCCGGCGACGCCGTCGTGGCGTCGCTCGACGCCATCGAGGCGGCGACCGCCGGCCAGGCCGTCACGGTCGACGACGTCCCGTACCGGGCCGTCGTCCTGCTGACCGACGGCGAGAGCACCAGTGGGCTGCGCCTCGACCAGGCGGGGGCGCAGGCGGCCGAGGCCGAGGTGCCGGTCTTCTCGGTGGCCTACGGCACGCCGAGCGGCACGATCCCGTACGGCGACGTCGACATCCCGGTCCCGTCCGATCCCGCCGCCATGGCCGGCATCGCCGAGGCATCCGGCGGCGAGACCTACACGGCGACGACCGCAGGGGACCTGGGCGAGGTCTACGACCGGATCGGCACCCAGGTCGCCACCGTCACCGAGCAGGTCGAGCTCACCGTCCCGGTGGCCGCAGCCGGCGCCGCCCTCCTCGCCGCGGCGTTCGCCATGTCGCTCGCCTGGACCCCCCGATTGGTCTGAGCGCCCACCGGCTCCGGCAGGATGACCGCCATGGCGCTCGACGAGAACCGGTGGCTGGAGCTGACGACGCGGAACCCGGGCCACTCGTCCTGGTACGTCGAGCGGTTCCGGACCATGGCCCGGGAGGGCCAGGACATCGACGGCGAGGCTCGCCTGGTCGACGCCATGGTCCCCCGGGGCGCACGGATCCTCGACGCCGGCTGCGGCCCGGGCCGGGTCGGTGGTGCGCTGGGCCGCCTCGGCCACGACGTCGTGGGCGTCGACCTCGAC
>DATAGR010000804.1:0-3276 GCA_036263575.1 Aquihabitans sp.
GCCTCCTCCGGGCTGAGGTCGACCACCGCCTCCCGGCTGGGAGAGCGGCCCGAGGCGCCGGCGACCGGGTGGTCGGCCGTGGCCCCGTCGCCGGCCGGGGCCTCGCCGTCGCCGACGCCGTCGGCGGGGGGTGGGGTTGGCTCGGTCATCGCTGCTCCGGTGGTGCTGGATCGAGGCGGGACCCTACCGCCGCCCCGGGGGCCGGTGGCCGCCTGCTCGGCCGATCGGACGCCCACAATCGTTCACAAGCGCACAAAGTGGCGTCCTTGGTACAGTGACCCGCCGTCCACCGTCCAACGAGGAGAACGCCGTGCCCGCCGAGACCCACGTCGAGCAAGGACCCATGAGCCGCCAGGAGGTCTTCGAGCTGGTCCGCGACCGCCTCGCCGACATCCTCGAGACCGAGCCGTCCGGCATCAACGAGGGCGACTCCTTCAGCGACGACCTGGGCGCCGACTCCCTGGCCCTGATCGAGCTGGTCGAGGAGCTCGAGGAGGAGCTGGGCGAGCGCTCGGTGGGGTTCCGCATCGAGGACGAGGACCTCGAGGACCTCAAGACGGTGCGCGACGCCGTCGACTACGTCTTCGCCAAGCTGGACGGCAAGTAGGCACGTGTCGGTGGGGCGGGCCACCGCGGGAGGCACGACCGGCGACGGGCACCCGGGGACCGACGGCTCGAGCGCGCCCGCGCTCGCGTACCCGATCCCGGCTCGCGCCCTGGCTGCGTTCCGCGAGCAGCTGGGTCACGAGTTCTCCGACCCCGACCTGCTCGGCCGCTCGCTCACGCACCGCTCCTGGTGCGCCGAGCACGCCGGGTTCACCTCCAACGAGCGCCTCGAGTTCCTGGGCGACGCCGTGCTCGGCATCATCGTGACCGACGACATCTACCACCGGCACCCGGATGCCGGCGAGGGCCAGCTCTCGCGGATCCGGGCGTCGGTCGTCTGCGCCCCGGCGCTCGCCGAGATGGCCATCGAGCTCGGCGTCGGCGAGGTGCTGCTCCTGGGCAAGGGCGAGGACGCGTCGGGCGGCCGCGAGCGCCCGTCGATCCTGGCCGACGCCATGGAGGCCGTCATCGGCGCCGTGTACCTCGACGGGGGGCGCCAGGCCGCCCAGCGGCTGGTGGAGCGCCTGGTGTCGCCCCGGCTGGCCGACGCCGGTTCACCGGACCACAAGAGCAGGCTCCACGAGATGGTGGCCCAGGAGCACGACCGGCAGATCCGCTACGAGATCACCGAGGACGGCCCCGAACACGACAAGACCTTCCGGGCGGTGGTGTTCCTCGACGAGGAGCCGTTCGGCACCGGCTCCGGCCGGTCGAAGAAGCAAGCCGAGCAGGCCGCCGCGCAAGAGGCGTGGCGACGGCTCGGACCACGAGGCGGGGACGGCCCCGCAGAAGAGGAAACCGATGGCTGAGGTGCCCGAGATCGAGACCCTTCGACGCGACCTGGATCGCGAGGTCGGCGGCAAGCGGATCAAGACCGTGGAGATCCCGGGCTCGGGGGTGATCCCCCGCCACACCAACAAGAAGCAGTTCGTCGGCCTGCTGGAGGGCACGAAGATCAACTCGGTCGTGCGGCGCGACCTGCTGCTCGTCGCCAAGCTCGACTCCGGCGACGCGCTGGTGGTCGACATCTCCGGCGGCGGCCAGCTGCGACGCCACGCGGCCAAGGACGCCCTCGACAAGGCCACCAAGGTCGTCGTCACCTTCACCCAGGGCGGCCACCTGCGCGCCGTCGACACCAGCGGCAACCTCGAGGCCTTCGTCGTGCCCTTCGACCAGCTGACCGAGGCGGTGCCGGCGCTCGGCACCCTGGGCGTCGACGTCCTCGACGAGCCGGTGTCCTGGACCGTGTTCGGCGAGCGCATCCTCCGGCACCGCAACGTCAAGCTCCGGGCCCTGCTGATGGATCGCACCGTCGTGGCCGGCGTGGGCCCCGTCTACGCCGACGAGATCCTCCACGCGTCGGGCCTGCGCCCCGACCGCGACGTGGCGTCGCTCTCCACCCAGGAGATCCGCCGCTTCTTCCGTGCCGTCGTCGAGACGCTCCACGAGTCGGCCAAGCACCGCGGCGTCACCACCGCGGACGGCCAGTACGCCGACCTCACCGGCAAGCCCGGGGGGTGGACCGCGGAGCTGCAGGTCTTCGAGCGCGACGGCAAGGCGTGCCTCCGGTGCCGGGGCGTCGTGTCGAAGGTGCGCCAGGGGAACAAGCCGGTGTACCTCTGCGAGTCCTGCCAGGTGTGATGCTGCGGTCGCGTCGCCGCACACCGTGGTCACGCTCCGAGTCGAAAATTGGGCTAATGTGACGCACCGTGGCGAGGGATGAGGTGCAGGGGGACCCCGAGCGGGGCGCGGCGACCGGCCGGGGCGCGACCGAGCCGATCACCCTGACCGATCCCGATGGCGCCGTGACGCGCGTCGCGCCGTGGTCGTCGTGGACCCGCGAACAGGTCCGGGCACCGGGCGGCGAACCCGCCCTCGTGACCCGCCTCGAGCACGGCCAGCTCTGGTTCGCCGCCGGGCGCACCCGCAGCCCGTGGCGCCACGAGGTCCACGTCGGCCCGGCGATCGTGTCGACGCCGCGCGGTCGGTTCCAGGCGACCGCCGAGGCCGACGGCGGCGCCACCATCGCGTGCCTCTCCGGGCGCACCCGCGTGGTGGCGGGCCTGCGCGAGCCCGTCCTGCTCGAGCCCGACCAGAGCGCGGCGGTGTCGAGCGACGGCGCGACCCTCGTCGTCATGGACCGCCCTTCGGGCGACGAGCGATCGGGTGCGGACGAACGCCCCGAGCGCGAGGCCGGTGGCGACGCGCCGAGCGCCGCCGCGGTGCCGGCCTTCGCGGACAGCGACCGCGACCACGACCTCGACCTGGTGCTGGCCGACGCCGACCTCGAGCTCGGCCGCACGGGTGCCTCCGCCGACGACGCCGAGGACGCCGGCGAGGTCGCTGAGGTGGCCGGGGGTGGCCCCGAGGTCCCGACCGAACCGCTGCCGGCCCGGGCGCCCGACGGGCCCGACCGACGTCGCCTCCGGTGGGTGCCGGAGCTGGTCGCGGTCGCCGCCCTCCTCGGCGTCCTCGTCGCCGCCGTTATCGTGTTCGCCGGCAGCGGGTCCGACGACGACACCCAGGTCGCCCAGTCCACCGGTGCGGTCACGACCGAGGCCGAGCGCACCGCCACGACCGAAGGAGGCCCGGCCTCCACCGAGGCGTCGACCCCCGAGGCGCCCACGACCGAGGTGCCCACGACGGCAGCGCCGACGACCGAGGCACCCA
>DATAGR010000805.1:0-1582 GCA_036263575.1 Aquihabitans sp.
CGCGTGGGACCTGTTCGTGCTGGCGGGCCCGGGGGGCGGCGTCGACGGCTCCACCATCGACACCGAGGACGCCTTCGGCTCGCCCGACGGGCTGTGGGTCGACCCCGACGGGCGGGTCTGGATCCAGACCGACGGCCGCCAGCCGGGGAGCGTCAACAACCAGATGCTCGTGGCCGCACCCGACCCGCTCGGCGCCCCCGGCACGCCGGAGATCAAGCGGTTCCTCACCGGCGTCATCGGCAGCGAGTGCACCGGCGTCATCGCCACGCCGGACCAGCAGACCCTGTTCACCAACATCCAGCACCCGGGCGAGAACGGCGGCAGCACCTGGCCGCAGGACGACGGCCTCAGCACGCCCCGCTCGGCCACGGTGGTCGTCACCAAGGACGGCGGCGGCACCGTCGGCAGCTGACGATCCGGCGACCGGGGCGCGTGGATGCCCCGGTCGCCACCGTCAGGCGGTCGCGTCGAGGACGCGACGGGCCTCGGCCACGAGCGATCGCCGGGCGCGCCGGGCTCGCTGGTGGAGGAGCCGGCACGCCAGGTGTCGGCTGGTCGCCAGCTCGGACGCCAGCTGGTCGATCGCGTCGCTCAGCACCGACGCCTCGTCGAGGAGGCCGACGTGGCCGGGCGCGGTCATGCGGGGTCCGCGCCGGGCGGCCCGCCCGGGCCGTCACCCACCGAGGAGGCGTCGGACGACGGCACCAGCGACGCCCGAGCGCGTAGCTCCTCGACCAGCCGGACCAGGTGGCGTCGGCTCGCGTCGCGACGAACACGCGCAGGCGCGCCCATCGCGCGATCGCGGGCCGCGCACGCAAGGCACGCCACGCCAGGGGGCAGGGAGGGACACATCGCCGGTCTCCGGGAGAGACGGTCGGGGACGCCCCTGGTGCTCAAGGGTCCGTCGCGCGTGTGCGTCCCGAAGTACCCGAGCCCGGGCGGGGCCATGTCGCCCCGGAGGGTGGTCGGTTGCCCATCCGCAGGTCCATCGGCCCGCAAGCCGTCGGCACCACCCCGGCGGGTGAACGCACCGCCCGCGGATCGGCGTAGCGTCCTCCTCCTCGGTCAAGCCACCGCCGAGACGACGAGCGGAACGCTGGTGCGGAGGTCTGGAGTGATGGTGGCGACGAGCGACGAGCTGCTGCGCGTGGCGTTCGAGCGGTGTGGGTCCACGCTGGTGGTCCGCCTGGTGGGCGAGCTGGACCTCAGCACGGCTCCCGGTGTGCCCGATGCGGTGGTGGGGCGGGTCGACTCGGGCATCCGCCGGGTCACGCTCGACCTGACGTCGGTCGCCTACTGCGATTCCTCGGGTGTCAGCGCCATGCTGACGCTGCACCGCGACCTGGGTGAGCGGGGCATCACCGTGATCGCCCGGCGACCGCCCCGGAACGTGCGGCGGGTCCTGGAGCTGACCGGCGTCACCGCCGTCCTCGAGGTCACCGACTAGCTGTAGTGACCCGGTAGATCGTTGACGCGGCTGATGGGCGGGCCGCCGACGGCGGTGTGGTGTCGGTGATGGTTGTAGAGGTGGAGCCAGTCGTCCAGTGCTGCGACTCGTTCGGCCTCTGACAGGTAGGGCCGT
>DATAGR010000806.1:0-5137 GCA_036263575.1 Aquihabitans sp.
GGCGTGGCGTGGGCGCCACGGCGGCCGGATCCTGTCCGGGGACACCGCCGAGGGGTTCGCCCAGCACCTCGACTGGGAGCGGACGCTCTTCGACGCCCGGTACGCCGTGGTGTCGTGGCCGGAGGCGTTCGGCGGTCGGGACGCGAGCCGCTGGGCGTGGCTCGTGTTCGAGGAGGAGTACTACCGGGCCGGCGGCCCGCAGCGGGTCACCCAGAACGGCATCTTCCTGCTCGCGCCGACGATCTTCGAGTTCGGCACCCCCGAGCAGCAGGCCCACGTGCTGCCCCGCATGGCCGCCGCCGAGGACCTGTGGTGCCAGGGGTGGAGCGAGCCGAACGCAGGCTCCGACCTGGCCTCGCTCTCGTGCCGGGCGGTGCGCGACGACGCCCGTGGCGGCTGGGTGCTCGACGGCCAGAAGACGTGGACGACCCGGGGCGCGTTCTGCACCCACCTCTTCGGCCTGTTCCGCACCGAGCCCGGCAGCGAGCGCCACAAGGGCCTGAGCTACCTGCTCGTGCCGCTCGACCTCGACGGCGTGACCGTCCGGGGGTTCGGGCGCCTCGACGGCGACGAGGGCTTCGCCGAGGTCTTCTTCGACGACGCGTTCCTGCCCGACGACGCGCTGCCCGGCGGCGTGGTGCTCGGCGAGGTCGGCGCCGGCTGGTCGGTCGCCATGGCCACCACGTCGTCCGAGCGGGGGCTCACGCTGCGCTCCCCGGGGCGCTTCTGCGCCACGGCCGACCGTCTGGTCGAGCTGTACCGGGAGCGAGCCGCCGGCGCCGACGGTGGCGATGCCGGGCTGCGGGACCGCGTCGTGCAGGCGTGGATGGAGGCCGAGGCCTACCGGCTGCAGACCCTGCAGACCGTCACCGACGACGCCGAGGGCCGCCCCGCGGGCGCGTCGTCGAGCTTCGTGAAGCTGTGGTGGTCGGAGCTCGACGTGGCGCTCCACGAGACGGCGCTCGACCTGCTCGGCCCCGACGCCGAGCTCGACGGGCCGTGGACCAAGGGCTGGCAGTTCGCGCTGTCCGGACCCATCTACGCCGGCACGAACGAGATCCAGCGCAACATCGCCGCCGAGCGCGTCCTCGGCCTCCCGAGGAGGTAGCGGTGCGCTTCGCCTTCACCGACGACCAGGTCGCGTTCCGCGACGCGGTGCGCGACCTCCTCGCCAAGGGGTGCGCACCCGAGGTCGTGCGCGCTGCGTGGCCGGAGGGCACCGACGAACGGGGCGCCCGCACGGGCGAGGGGTCTCGGGCCGACGCCACCCGCGTGGCGCGCGTCTGGACCGACCTGGCCGAGATGGGCGTGCTCGGCGTGGCCGTGTCAGAGGCGGCGGGGGGCCTCGGCCTCGGGGCGCTCGACTGGGTCCTCCTCGCCGAGGAGACCGGCTACGCCGCCGTGCCCCACCCGTACCTGGAGACGGCGTGCGTCGTGGCGCCGCTGCTCGACGCGCTGGGCGACCCGCACGGCGCCCTGTCGGAGCTCGTCGACGGCTCCCGCCCGGCCTCCGCGGTGCCGTTGGGCACCACGCTCGTGCCGTGGGGCGACGTGGCCGGCTACCTCGTGGCCCTGGACCGCGAGGGCGGCGCCGGCCCGTGGGTCGCCCGCCGGGTCCGGGCCGGCGTCGCGATCGGCGACAGGGAGGAGCGGCGGCGGACGCTCGCGGGCGGGATCGACGGCGGTCGCCACGTCGTGCAGCTCGGCGCCTGGGAGGCCGACGCCGGCCTCGCCCACGGCGCCGAGGCCGAGGCCGCGTTCGACCGCGGCGCCCTGGCCGCCGCCGCCCAACTCGACGGCCTCGGGCGGCGGATGCTCGACCTGACCGTCGCCTACGTGGGCGAGCGGCGCCAGTTCGGCGTGCCCGTCGGTTCGCAGCAGGCCGTCAAGCACCACCTGGCCGACGCCGCCATGCAGCTGCGCTTCGCCGCACCGGCGGTGTACGCGGCGGCGTGGGCCCTGGACACCGGTGCGGCGACCGCCGGACGGGACGTGTCGATGGCCAAGGCCCTGGCCTCCGACGCGGCCCGCCAGACCGGGCGGGCCGCCCTCCAGTGCCACGGGGCCATCGGCTACACGGTGGAGTACGACCTCCACCTGTTCCTGAAGCGGGCCGAGGTGCTGGCCCGGGCGTGGGGCGACGCCGCCTGGCACCGCCGTCGGGTGGCGGCGGCGCTCGGCATCTGAGCCCCTCGCCACGGGTTGCGGCGAGCTGTCCGATCGACCTGACGGGCCGTTAGGTTCGGGGGTCCACGATCGAGCAGGAGCGCGCCATGCCCGAGGCCTACATCGTCGACGCCGTCCGCACGCCCGTCGGGAAGCGGGGTGGCGCCCTCAGCGCCATCCACCCGGCCGACCTCGGCGCCGCCTCCATCCGGGCCCTGCTCGACCGGACGGGCATCGACCCCGGTGCGGTCGACGACGTCATCTTCGGCAACGTCGACTCGGTCGGCGGCCAGGCCGGTGACATCGCCCGCACGTGCTGGCTCGTGGCCGGCGGTCCCGAGCACGTGCCGGGCACCACGGTCGACCGCCAGTGCGGCTCGGCGCAGCAGGCGGTGCACTTCGGCGCCCAGGCGGTGATGGCCGGCGTGAACGACCTGGTGGTCGCCGGCGGCGTCCAGCAGATGTCGCAGATCCCGATCAGCTCGGCCATGACGCTGGCCGCGGACCTCGGCTTCCCTGACCCGTTCTCGACGTCCCCGGGCTGGGTCGAGCGCTACGGGCCCGACGAGGTCAGCCAGTTCCGGGGGGCCGAGCTCATCGCCGAGCGCTGGGACATCTCGCGCGACGACATGGAGGCCTTTGCCGTCGAGTCGCACACCCGGGCGCTCAAGGCCCAGGCCAACGGGGCGTTCGAGGCGGAGATCGCCCCGCTCGCCGGCCTCGACCGCGACGAGGGGCCGCGCGAGCCGAACTGGGACAAGATCCGCAGCCTGAAGACGCTGGTGCCTGACGGGCGGGTGACGGCGGCGGTGGCCAGCCAGATCAGCGACGCCTCGGCCGCCCTGCTCATCGCCTCGGAGCAGGCCGTGCGCGACCACGGGCTGACGCCCCGGGCCCGCATCCACCACATGAGCGTGCGCGGCGACGACCCGATCCTCATGCTCACCGCCCCCATCCCGGCCACCCGGTACGCGTTCGAGCGCTCGGGGCTGACCATGGACGACATCGACGCGGTCGAGATCAACGAGGCCTTCGCCTCGGTGGTGCTGGCGTGGGCGAAGGAGCTCCAGCCCGACATGGCCAAGGTGAACCCGAACGGCGGGGCGATCGCCCTCGGGCACCCGCTCGGCGCCACCGGCGCCCGCCTGATGACGACGCTGCTGAACCACCTCGAGCAGACCGGCGGCCGCTACGGCCTCCAGACCATGTGCGAGGGCGGCGGGCAGGCCAACGTCACCATCATCGAGCGCCTGGGCTGACCGCCTCCCGCTCCGCCTGCGGGCGGGGCTCGAAGAGGTAGTGGCTGACGCCGAAGTCGCGTCCTCCGCGGTACCCCCAGAGCTGCGCGCAGCCCATGAAGAAGGCGGTCCACCGCCGGAACCAGACCCGGGCGTGGCGGCAGCCGCCGTCGGCGGCGAGGACCGCGAGGACCTCGTCGCGGTGGGCGTTCAGGTTGTCGATCCAGGCGTTGGCGGTGCGCTCGTAGTGCTCGCCGCCGAGCTGCCAGTGGTCGGTGCAGACCAGGTCGCCCTGGAGGTGGAGGAACAGGTCGTCGCTCGGCATGATGCCGCCGGAGAAGAAGTAGCGGCCCATCCAGTCCCGCGGGTCGTCGGCGTCGTAGCGGAACGCCACGTCGGCCCCGGTGAAGATGTGGGTGAAGAAGCGGCCGTCGGGTGCCAGCCAGCGGGCGATGCGCCCGAAGAGCTGCTCGTGGTTGCTCACGTGCTCGAGCATCTCGATCGAGACGATGCGGTCGAAGGGGCCGGGCTCGCCGTGGTCCGCCGGGTCGAACTCGGTGATGTCGGCGGTGATGACGGTGAGGTTGGCGAGGCCGAGGCGGGCGGCCTCGGCCTCGATGTGCTCGCGCTGCGTGCGGGAGTTGGAGACCGTGACGATCTCGCTCGCCGGCCACCGCTCGGCGGCCCAGAGGCAGAACGAGCCCCACCCGCAGCCCAGCTCGAGGACGCGCTGCCCGTCGGCCAGGCCGGCACGCTCGCCGTAGAGCTCGAGCATGGCGACCTCGGCGTCGTCGAGCGTGTCCACGCCGTCGGGCCAGTAGCAGGCCGAGTACTTCCGGCGGGCGCCGAGGACGTGCTCGTAGAAGCCGGTCGGGACCTCGTAGTGCTGGGCGTTGGCCTCGGCGGTGTGGGTGGCGACCGCGCCCTTGGCGAGCGACTCGCGCAGCGTGCGCCGGCGCTCGCTGCGCTCCTCGACGGTCCCGGCCCGCTCGACGCGCAGGCGGTTCCGGGTGCGCAGCGTGCAGATGAGCCGCAGCACCGGGTCGGGGACCAGGCCGGCGTCGAGGAGGCGGAAGCCGATGGGGGTCGGCAGGTCGGCGCTCACGGTCGGACCTCCAGCTCGGTGGGGAGCCAGCCCGGACGGGCCAGCACGCACTGCACGAGCGACACGTAGCGCTCGAGGAAGGCGGCCTCGCAGTAGGCGAGGTAGAAGTCCCACAGCCGCAGCAGGGCGTCGTCGTAGCCGCGCGTCCTGGCCTCGTCGTGGGCCTCGGTGAGGCGGTCGCGCCAGCGGTGGAGGGTCTCGGCGGAGTGGAGGGGGAACTCGTCGAGCCGCGTGACCCAGAAGTCGCCCGAGCGGGCGGAGGCGCGGGTCAGCGCGTCGACCGAGGGGATGCAGGAGCCCGGGAAGACGAAGCGCTTGATGAAGTCCTCGCTCGTGCGGACGCGATCGAAGCGGCTGTCGGCGACGGTGATCGCCTGGAGCGCCATGCGGCCGTCCGGGGCGAGGAGCCGGTTGCAGGCGGCGAAGAACGTCTCCTGGTCGCGCCAGTCGACGGCCTCGACCATCTCGACGGACACGAGCTTGGAGTAGGTGCCGGTGAGGTCGCGGTAGTCGCGCAGCAGCACGGTGACCCGGTCGCCGAGACCCAGGCGCTCGACGAGCTCGGTGGCGTGGCGGTGCTGCTCCACGCTGATCGTGGTGGTCGTGACCCGGGCGCCGTAGTGCTGGG
>DATAGR010000807.1:0-4191 GCA_036263575.1 Aquihabitans sp.
CGCGTGGCGATCAACTCGCTCGTCCTCCGCGGCGACGAGCCCGTGCTCGTCGACACGGGGGCCACATCTGGCCGCGACGCCTGGTGGGCGCAGGTCGAGGACGCCGTCGACCCCGCCGACGTCCGCTGGATCTTCCTCAGCCACGACGACATCGACCACTACGGCAACCTCGTCGAGGCCCTCGACCGGTGCCCGGACGCCACGCTGGTGACCAGCTGGTTCCTGGGCCAGCGCCTCGCCGCCTACCAGCCGATCCCACTCGGGCGCTGCCGCTGGATCAACGACGGGGAGGCCTTCACCGCGGGGAGCCGGGAGCTCGTCGCCCTGCGGCCGCCCGCCTACGACGCGCCGACCACGCGCGGCCTCTTCGACCGCACGTCCGGCGTCTACTGGGCCTCCGACTGCTTCGGCGTCCCGGTCCCCCACCAGGTCGACGAGGTCTCGCAGCTGGACCGCGACGTGTGGGAGGACGGCTTCGCCCTCTTCCAGCGCCTGCTCAGCCCCTGGGCCACCGAGGTCGAGCCGCTCCGCTGGCGGGCCGCCATCGGCCGCGTCGCCGGGCTCGACCCGAAGGTGATCGCCAGCGCCCACGGACCGGTGGTCCGCCGGCGTGACATCGGCCGTTCCCTCGATCTCCTCGGCGACCTGCCGGGCATGGCCGAGGCGCCGATGCCCGGCCAGGCCCAGCTCGAGGCGGCGCTGGCCGCCATGACCGCCGCCTAACGGCGGTCATGACCAGGACATCCACCTTCGGGTGATCTGGGCTCGATCGGGCCCCTCCGGTGCGGCGTGCGACCGGCACCGGCGGTATCTTCCGCCGGCAACGTCCCGCCCGCGTCCCCCCGCTGAGCACGAGGATCCCGCGCGCTGCGCACCACCATGCCTGCGGCCACCGCCCCACCACCGCCCGCCGACGAGCTCGAGGTCTCCGTGCTGGGGCCGGTCCGCGCCCGGCGCGGCGCCGACGAGCTCGCCCTCGGCGGCCGCCGCCAGCGCGCCGTCCTCGCCCGGCTCGCCCTCGCCCGCGGTCGCGTGGTCGCCGCCGAGCGGCTGGTCGACGAGCTCTGGGCCGGCGAACCCCCGCCCAGCGCCACCAACACCCTCCAGAGCTACGTCTCGAACCTCCGCCGCGTGCTCGGGCCGGGCGCCACCGGCCAGCCCGTCATCGAGCGGGTGGGCGACGGCTACCGACTCGCCCTCGAGCCGGACGCGCTGACCGCGGCCCGCTTCGAGGGGCTGGTGACCGAGGGTGGCGACGACGCCCGGGAGCGCGCCCAGGCGCTCGAGGAGGCCCTCGCCCTCTGGCACGGGCCCGCCGTCGGCGACTTCAGCGACGAGCCGTGGGCCCAGGGCGACGCCGTCCGGCTCGAGGAGCTCCGGCTGGCGGCGACGGAGGAGCGGTTCGGCCTCCTCCTCGACCTCGGCCGCCACGCCACCGTCGTCGGCGACCTCGAGGCGGCCATCGCCGCCCACCCCCTGCGCGAGCGCCTCACCAGCCAGCTCGTCCTCGCCCTCTACCGCTGCGGCCGCCAGGCCGAGGCGCTGCGGGCCTACGAGCGCACCCGCCGCCACCTCGGCGAGGAGCTCGGCCTCGACCCGAGCCCGGAGCTGATGCGGCTGGCCGACCTGGTCCTCGACCAGGACCCCTCCCTCGACCTGCCCGAGGTGGAGCCCGAGGCCGTCCCGGACGCGCCGTCGCGGGCGGCGATCGACGCCGACGGCCCCGCCGCGACTGGGGCTGCGACCACCACGGCCACCGCCGCCGCGGGACCACCGGACCCCACCCCGGAGGTCGGGCCGCCCCGGGGGCCCCTCGACCTGCCCCCGGCCGTGGCCGAGCGGCGGGCCCGCTCCGCCTTCGTGGGCCGCGAGGGGGAGCTGGCCGCGCTGCAGGCGGCCTGGGCGGCGGTGGCGGAGGGCGATCGCCGGCTGGTCACGCTCGTGGGCGAGCCCGGGATGGGCAAGACCCGGCTGGCTCAGCGCTTCGCCCAGTGGGTGCACGACGAGGCCGAGGGCCACGTGCTCTGGGGACGGTGCACGGCGGAGAACCTCATCGCCTACCAGCCGGCGGTCGAGGCGCTGCGCACCGCCCTGCGCGCCGTCAGCGCCGAGCGCGTCCGGTCGATCGTGGAGCCACGCCCTGCGCTCGGCCTCCTGCTGCCCGACGCCGCCGGGGCGGCGCCCACCGGGCCCTCGCGCTCGGAGCGCTACGAGCTCTACGAGGCCCTCGCCGACCTGATCGGGACGGTGGCCACCAGCGCGCCGCTGGTGTTCGTGGTCGACGACGCCCAGTGGGCCGACGCGTCGACGCTGGCGCTGGTCGACCACCTGTTGCGGTCCGACCGGTCGGGGCGCCTCCTCGTCGTGGCGACCCTCCGCCGCCCCGCCGGCCGTCCCACCGTGGAGCTCGACGCCCTGCTCGCCGACCTGCGTCGCGACCTGCGCCTCGACACCGTCGAGGTCGGCGGCTTCGGCGCCGAACAGGTGGCCGAGCTGCTGGCGTTCCAAGGGGTCACCGTGTCGGCCGACCTCGCCCGCCAGCTCCGTGACCGCACCGCCGGCAACCCGTTCTTCGTGGAGTCGCTCGCCGAGCAGGGCACCGACCTGGCCCACGCCGACGCCCGCTCGCTGCCCGACTCGGTGCGCGACCTCCTCGACCAGCGCCTGGCCGCCCTCGACCCCACGGCCACGCGGGTGCTCACCGCGGCGGCCGTCATCGGGCTGCGCATCGACCTCGGCCTGCTCGGCGCCGTCGCCGGCCTCCGCGCCGACGAGCTCCTCGATGTGGTCGACGAGGCGGTGGCCTCGGGCCTGCTGGCCGAGGACGAGGACCTGGGCTGGGTCACCTTCCCGCACGCCCTGGTGCGCCAGGGGCTCATCGGGCGGACGACCCGCAACCGCGAGGCGCAGCTCCACCTGGCCATCGCCGGGGCCGTCGCCGACCGCCCGGACCTGCCCCACCGGGCCGACAGCGTGGCCCAGCACCTCCTCGCCGCCGGCCGCCTGTGCCCGGTCGACCGCGCCGCCCGCGCCGCGGTCGACGCCGCCACCGCCGCCCTCGGCGTGCTGGCCGACGACGAGGCCCGTGCCTGGGCCCGCCGGGCGCTCGACCTGCTGCCGGCGACGCCGGCCACCGACCCCGCCCTCGCGCCGCTGCAGGCCGAGGCCCTGCTGGTAGTGGCCACGTCGAGCCGAAACCTCGGCGACCGCCCGGCGGCGCTGGAGGCGGTCGACCGCGTGGCGGCCCTCGCCCGCGCGAACGGCGACGGGCTGCTCCTGGCCCGTGCCGCGCTCGAGTCGGGCCTCTCCGTCGCCGGCGTGGGCTTCTCGTTCGGTCGGGTGGACGACGACCTGATCGCCCTGCTCCACGAGGCGCTCGACGGGCTCGGTGACGGCCACGACGCCGAGCGCGCCGCCCTGCTGTCGTTCGCGTCGATCGCCCGCAACTTCGGCGAGGAGCGCGACGTGCAGCTCTCGCTGGCCGCCGAGGCCCTCGACGCCGCCGAGCGCACCGGCGACCGGCCCGACGTGAAGGCCCTCACCCTGCTGGCCCGCCGCCTCGCCCTCGCCGGGCCCCAGGGGCTCGACGAGCGGCTGGTGATCGGGCCGCCCATGGTCGCCGCCGCCGCCGAGGCCCAGTGGCCCGAGCTGCTCGTGGTGGGTCGCGTGCTGTCGGTCGTCGACCTCCTCGAGGCCGACCAGTACGAGGACGCCCGGCGCGAGGTCGACCAACTCGCACGCGACATCGCCCCCTACGGGCGGCGCGCCTACGACGCCTACCACCTGTTCCTGGAGGCGAACTTCGCGCTCATGGCCGGCGACCTCGACCGCGCCGAGGCCCTGTCGGCCCGGGGCGTCGAGCTCGGCGAGCCGTCCCACGCCGGGAACGCCTTCCAGGCCCACGCCGCCCAGCAGTACATGACGGCCCGAGACCGCGGCACCCTCGGCGAGGTCGCCCCCCTGGTGGCGATGATGGCCGCCGAGTACCCGTCCATGCCGGTCTGGCTGACGGCCCACGCCGCCTGCTGCACCGCCATCGGCGACACCGAGGCGGCGCAGGCCGCCTACGCGCCGATCTTCGAGACCGGGCAGCTGGAGAACCGGGGCGACTCGACCTGGTACACGACGGTCGCCCAGCTGGCCGAGGTCGCGTGGGTGGTGGGCGACGTCGACGCCGCCGCCACGCTGCTC
>DATAGR010000808.1:0-1875 GCA_036263575.1 Aquihabitans sp.
AGCGACGGGCCATCGTCCGGGGCCTCGGCCGCGTGCTGGACGCGGCCGAGGGCCGAGCCTGACCAGGATCGACCCGGACGGTCAGACGGCCGCCGTCGCCCCGATCGGGCCGGGCACGAGGCCGATGGGGGCGGCCAGGGCATCGGCCTCGGCGCGGTGGCGGTCGGCCTCGTCCGCCGAGCCGCCGGCGGCCTCCACCGCCAGGGCGAGGTCGTGCAGCGCACGGGCCTCGTGGGCGGTGGCGCCGGCGCGCCGGGCGAGGGCGACGGCCGCCCGGAGCGACTCGACCGCCAGCTCGTGGTCGCCGACCACGCCCGCGGCCACGCCGATGAAGCGGTCGACCGGCCCGAGCGAGGCCCGCCCCAGGCCCGTGACGGCGATGCGCCCGGCGTAGGGGCGAAGGTGGTCGATCACGACCTGGGCGGCGGCGGGCTCGTCGAGGGCCCGGGCGATCTCGGCGTAGAGGCCGCCGATCGCCAGCCACACGGAGTCGCGGTTCACGTCGAGCCAGCACGTCTGGAGGTCCTCGGCCAGCGTCGCCCGGGTCTCCTCGCCGCGGCCGGCGGCCACGAGTGCCACGCTGCGCGCCACCCGGAAGATGGTGGTGGCGGTCTGCCCCGAGGCTCCGTCGAGGATGTCGACCATGCCGGCGAGCCGGCCCTCGTCCCAGGCCCGGATGAAGACCTGCCCAGCCCAGGCCAGTTCGGCGATGATGCCGTGGCTGTGCCGGCCGACCGCGAGGGCCCGGTCGGCCAGCTCGCTGGACCGCTCGTAGTCACCCCGAGCCAGCGCCTGCTGGGCGGCGAAGAAGTCGGCGAAGGCGTCGTAGGCCGGCTGGCGGACCCGGCGGGCGACCTCCCGGATGCGTTCGAGCTGCGTGCTCGCCTCCCGCACGTCGCCCGCCTCGGTGAGGTCGGTCGCCAGGTAGAGCAGGGCGTTGAGCAGCAGGAGGGGCTGGTTGCCCCGCTCCGCCGCGGCCACGGCGGCACGGTCGGCCTCGAGCCGCTGGGGCAGCGTGTCGACCCGCCAGATCGACATGCGCACGGCGAGGTGGGCGGTGGCCACGAGCGCGTGCTGGCCGTTCGCCTCGGCCACCGCGAGGGCATCGCGTGGGAGCCAGCGCAGGCCCCAGGGCCCGCCCTCGAGCGGGTCGGCGTCGTGGAGCTCGGGGGCCGGGCCGTCGCCGGCCAGGCCGCGCAGCACCTCGGCGAGGAGGGCGTGCAGCTCCTGGTCGGCCGTGGCGAAGTCGAAGCCGAGGCCGGCCCACGCCAGCATCACCGCCTCCGCCGCCGAGGCGAGGAGGAGCGGGTCCCCGGCAGCCCTCGCGGCCTCGGTCGCCTGGTTCGCGGCGACCCGGGCGGCCTCGCGGTCCCCGAGGGCGCGCTGCGCCGCCGAGAGCGCCACGAGGCTCCGACAGCGAAGCGTGGGATCGGCCGCCCCCTCGACGGCCAGGGCCCGCCCCGCCCAGGCCACCGTGGCCTCGTAGGCGAACAGCGAGAGGGCCTCCCGGCTGGCGGCGAGCGCGGCGGCGGCCAGGCGATCGGCGGGCACCTGCGCGCCCGCCTCGAAGAGGTGGTGGGCGACGTCGAGGGCCCGGCCCCCCGACGAGACGTAGGCCTCGGCCACGGCCAGGTGGATGCCCCGGCGCCGGACGCCGCTCAGGCGATCGACGATGACGTGCTGCACGATGGCGTGGGGGAACACGACCGCGTCGGCGGCGCCCTCCTCGGCCAGCAGCCCCGCAGCGATGGCCTCGTCGAGCGCGTCGAGCACGGCCAGGCCGTCCAGGCCGCTCGCCCCGGCCAGCACGTCGAGGGGCGCCGAGGTGCCGGCGACGGCCGCGGCCGAGAGGAGCCGCACGGCGTCGGCACCGAG
>DATAGR010000809.1:0-3066 GCA_036263575.1 Aquihabitans sp.
GCCAACGTCGCCCGACCGTCATCCGGGTCGGGTCGCCTGGCGACCAGGCCGTCGGCCTCGAGCGCGTCGACCAGGCGGCTCACCCGACTGCGGGAGAGGACCACGCGCTCACCGAGGTCCTGCATCCGGAGGCACCGCTGGTCGGCGGCGTTCAGCTCGAGCAGGACGTCGTAGACCGACAAGGGCACCTGCCCGGCCGCCCTCAGCTCCTGCTCGATGAGGCGAGCGACGCGGTCCTGGGCGAGGAGCACGACGCGCCAGGCGGCGAAGGGATCGGGATCGGCGGCCATCAGGCGATCGTAGGGGAGGGTTGCGTGCGTCTGCACGCATCGCTACGATGTGTGCAGACGCACACAATGCCCGAGGAGGCACCCATGACCACCACCACCCCTGCCACCCGCACCGTCGGCGGGATCGAGTTGCCCGGCACCGGCACCTGGACCGTCGACCCCGGCCACGCCGACGTCGGCTTCGTCGGTCGCCACTTCGGCCTGACGAAGGTCCGTGGCCGCTTCACCGACATCAGCGGCGAGGTCGTCGTGGCCGAGGACATCGAGGCCTCGACCATCTCCGTCGTGATCGACATGGCATCGGTCCACTCCGGCGACCAGGCACGAGACGACCACCTGCGCTCTGCGGACTTCTTCGACGTCGCCGCCCACCCGACGGCCACGTTCCGTTCGACGGGCATCGCGGCACTCGGTGCCCGCGGCACCATCGCCGGCGAGCTGACGATCAAGGGGATCACGCGGCCGGTGGTGCTCGACGTCGAGTACCTCGGCCACGCCCGCGACCCCTGGGACGGCGAGCGGGCCGTCTTCAGCGCGTCGACGAAGATCGACCGCGAGGACTGGGGCCTCACCTGGAACATGGTGCTCGAGGCCGGCGGGCTGCTCGTGTCCAAGGAGATCCGCCTCGAGATCGAGGTCGAGCTCGTCAAGGCCGGTTGAGGGGCGGTCGCCCGGTCGAGCTCGGGACCCCTCAGCAGCAGCCGGCGGGCGGCCCCGCCACCGCGACGGCCTCGCCGGCCGGAGCGCAGCAGGTGCCGGCGTCGCCCGCGGCGCTGCGGCTCGTCGGCGCCAGCTGCTCGGCGTCGGCGGTCTTGACGTAGACCTCCCACGGCGCCCCGTCGGGGTCGTGGACCCACGTCTCGGTCTTCTCGGCGAAGCAGCACGTCGTGTCGTCGACCCCGGTCGTGGCCACGCCGTCGGCGGCGAGGCGGTCCTCGGCCGCCACCACCTCGCCGGCGGTGCGCACCTCGATGCCGAGGTGGTTCAGCGTGCCGCCTCGCTCGCCTTCGATCAGGACCAGCTTGAGCGGCGGGTCGGCGATGGCGAAGTTGGCGTAGCCGGGCCGCCGCTTCGCGGGTTCGGTCCCGAAGAGCTTGCGGTAGAAGGCCACGGCCTCGTCGAGGTCGGTGACATCGAGGGCGAGCTGGACTCGGGACATCGCGGTGCTCCTGGTACATTGACCGTCGTCGATGCGTGCCACCGTAGCAACGCATCGACAGATGTCAATGCATTGGAGGGGATCGTCCATGCCAGCCACCGACCAGCGGGCCTCGAGCCCGTCGCCCGCCTGTTGCGGCGCGGTGACCGAGGCGCCGCTCGGCGACGCCGAGGCCGCCGTGCTGGCCCAGACCTACGCCGCGCTGGCCGACCCCGTGCGGGTCAAGCTGCTGAGCCTCGTCGCCGCCAGCGGCGAGGTCTGCTCGTGCGACCTGGTCGAGCCCCTCGCCAAGAGCCAGCCCACGGTGAGCCACCACACCCGGATCCTCGCCGAGGCCGGTCTGATCGCCGGCGACAAGCGGGGGCGATGGGTCTACTGGAGCGTGCCGGCCGCCCGCACCGAGTTCGTGCGGCAGGTCGTCGGCGGCGGGCTGCCGACGTCGTGACCGACGAGGAGCTGGCCGACGACGTCGCCCGGACCTTCCTCGACGACGACGACGTCGCCGGCCCGGCCGCCGACCACGCCGAGGAACCCGCGGCCGAGGTCGCCTCCGTCCTGACGGCGTCGGTCAGCGTCCGCGGCATCCTGCTGGGCTCGGGACCGCGCTTCGCTCGCGACGCCTTCGGGCCGGTGCTCGGCTTCTACGTCGGCTGGAAGCTCGTCGGGCTGGCGGTCGGCATGGCGGTGGCCGTCGTGGTGGCGGTGGCCGCCTACGCGTACGAGCGTCGCCAGAGCCGACCCGGGGTGATGGCGCGCGTCGCCCTCGGCATCATCGCCATCCAGGTGGCGATCGGCGCCATCGCCGACGACGCCAAGGCGTTCCTGGCGCCGCCCGTCCTCATCAACGGCGCATACGGGCTCGTCTTCCTGGGGTCGGTCGCCCTCCGGAGGCCGCTGGCGGGCGTGTTCGCCGGCGAGCTCCACGAGTTCCCCGACGAGGTCCGACGGTCGGCGACGTTCCGCTCGGTGTTCTCGCGCGTGTCGCTCGTGTGGGGCGCCTACCTCGTGGTCCGCAGCCTGGCTCGGTTCTGGGTGCTGACCCAGGCGGGGGTGGACGCCTTCGTGGTGTTCAACCTGGTGACCGGCTTCCCGCTGATGTCGCTGCTGCTGAGCTGGTCGGTCTGGTACGGCGTCCGATCGTTCCGCCGGAGCGCCGAGTGGGGGTGGGCGTTCGAAACCGATCCCGCAGCCGTCGCCGCCGCGCCGGCCGACGGCGCCGGGCCGGCCTGACCGCCCGCACCCTGCGGACGGCCGGCCGGCTCCCGCTCAGTCCTCGACAGCGAACGCCACCTCGACGGTGACCTGCCAGCGGTCGACCCCGCCGTCCTCGTTGAGGTTGGCCCGGAGGTCGGTGATGTGCGCCCACGTCTGGCCGCGCACCCGCGAGGCCGAGGTGGTCGTGGCGACCAGCACGGCCGCCTCGATGCTCTCGCTCGACTCTCCGACCAGCTTGGTCATCTTGAACGTGGTGTCGGCCATGGTTGCTCCTGGGTCACCGGCGGCCGCAGGGGGCGGCCCCGTCTCGATGCGGCGCCCCCTACCCACGGTCGCCGCCGCCCGATGCCGCGGGCCTCAGCGCCGCAGCGCGTCGGCGAGCTCGGTCCGCCCGGCCACGCC